>JAITKN010000098.1 GCA_031278415.1 Oscillospiraceae bacterium | reverse complement strand
GAATGACCAGGTGGCGGACAGCGGCCTCCAACTCGCCCACCGTCACATACGCCGATAGGTCGAGTATCGCCGTCACATTCGCCGCGGAACCGTGCGCAATCGGAATTGAAAGGTCAATCGTAAATGTCGGCATTTCTGCCGCCTGAGCCGGTATTTGTATTGGAAAATATTCGCCCGTTTGCAAAACGGCAAACAGAGCTTCACCGCTGTCAACTTCCGCATATATGCCGACCTGCCTTAGTTCGGCTCGTTCAGAAATGCCGGAATTGTTAATTTGAGTCCATATCTCCGTTACTTTGTCGTATATTTTAACTTGAGATTGCGTAATCGGCACCCCTTTTATGACGTCCTCTAACACGGTTAGTGCCGCGAGTTCATCCGGCGGAGTATAGTGGCTGCCTATCTCTACGCGGGTCAGCGTCAGCGTTTTGCTTACAGCTTCCGCGTACAATTCAAGACCGGCATCTGTTATTACTTTGTTTTCAAACATTATAATTTCTCCTCTAATTCGGACTTATCGTTTCAACGAAATATTGTGCATAAATTTCACCGTCCGCCACCCCGTGTTTTGCCTCAAGTTTTACTTCGGTATGTTCAGTAATGCTGTCAAGCCACTGACTCTTACGCTTGACCGCTTGCAGAATTTTCCAAAAACGTTCATACAACGCGTCGGACAACGTTAAATTGCCCGTGCGAATGCGGAAATGATGCGGTTCGCCGCCATAGTCAAACCATTCCTCTATCTCTCCCTCTTTGAAATAGGCAAGCAGGACTACTTCTATCGCCCACGGCGTTCCCAATCGCCGATGAACTTGTCCGGATTGCCTGAGTATTTGCCGTTTGGTTTCAACATCATAATCGTAGTCGTACCAATCCACTTTCAAATCGTTAGCCAGTATATCGAGCAACTCTTCGGGCAACTCGTCAAGCTGCGGATAAATTCTTATTTTGTCAAGTTCCGTTATTTCTTTGGAAAGCGCGTCCGCGACCGCTTTGGCAAGCGATTCCGCCTTGACATCAGATTGCATTACTTCGGGAAATGTTAACGTAAGATTTTCGGCAGTTATACCTTTATTCATCTTCGTAGCCTCCATTTATTACCGTAAGTTCGCGAAGCTTAGCCACCTGCGGTACTGTCTCGCCATCTCCTATAAGCGGTGTAAACAGCGGGAATTCTATATCTACTCGTTTGACCCCGGCGTTCATTACGCGTTTGTGCAGCTCAGACGGGTTAACATCTCGCCCGATGCCGGCACTCTGCCACGCGATATATTCCCCTACCGCTCGATTGACCGCGCTTTCGATTACTGCCGCGCTTTCCGTGCTAAATCGGTTAAGGTAGTAAGTCATATAAATATCGTATTCTACCATCTCAGCGTCTGCCACCGTAACGTAATCACCTATCGGACGTACCGTCTTAGCACTGCAAGCTTCATATATTGCGAGTTTAACTTCTGCCGACGGGAGTGTGCCGTCTTTCATCAGAGCGTAAATATTTATGTGTCCGGGTTGCGGAGATGTTACACGGACGTCCGCGATTTCGCTTGACGCTGATGTGGCAAAATAAACATATCCTCCGACGCTTCCCGCGTCGCTGTACGCGTTCATACTGGCGCGAAGCTGTTCATAAAATTCCGCGTCGCTTGGACTGTCCGCGCCGCCGTCGCTGATAGTCAGATTTTCACAGCGTTCATAGTAGCTGAATATATCTATCAGCGTTGTAATCTGCCCGGGAAGATAGCCGTTTCCTATTATTCCGGACGTTTGGCAACTTGCGCCGACTTCTCCATATTCTTCGCCGGGCAAAACGTAGATATCCTTCTCCGTCGCCCATACAAGCGCACCCGCGTTGTCGCTTACACGCGTCCCTGCGGGTATAAGTATAGACGTGCCGCGTATCGCCGAAAGATAAAATCTCATAGTACACACGGACGGCTTCGGATCCGGACGCTTTTTAAGATAAAAAAGCTCTGCCAGCGCGTCGAGGTTTTTCCCGCCTGCGCGTGATGGAATATTTTGATTGCCGGTATAATTTGTTATCACGCGTTGCTGAATTATTACATCCGCAACCCATCGAAGCACCAACGTTTCAGGGCTGGCGGGTAATAATTGCTGTCCGGAGTATTTCTCATAGCTCGAAGTCAGTTCTTCCAATATTTCATTTACATTTGTGCTGACAAATTCATAGTTGCTCACAAAATTTCCACCTCCACTATCGGAATTAATCGACCGACCGCTTTTTCATCTATCTCAATGCGAATATCATTTACTGCCGCTCGTGTTTCAAATCGCGTTATCGCGTCCATTACGGCTCCTATCAGTAAAGTTTTGCCCACGTTTATTGGTTTATCTACAAAGCTCATATCAAGTCCGAATTCCCGATATAGCGGTATGGAGCCTCGCGCCGTTCCCAATATCATTCTTATGTTTTGCAGTACGCTTTTTACCTTTTCCGACTCGTTAAACGTCAAGCTGTTATTTGTTGATACTATGTAATTCATAATTTATCCTTCTTGTCTGCCATGCCTGTCGGCAGCCGGGTTACTTTATCAGGTACTCAATTAGCTGAATACTAACTGTTGCTGACGTTAAATTGCCGTTCCGGTCATAATATTGCATATCTGTTTTGTGCGACTTAATTAGCCACCGATATTTTCCGTAAGCCTTTTCGCCTATCACTAGTGGCAGCGTTGTGCCGTTCCGCTCCGCGTCCCAAATTTTTACGATTTCTGCCATCACGTCTACACCTAAATATGCCGAAATCGTCATTGTAAAACTCATTGTATCAGCATCGCGCCCGGTAAATTCCGTCAGCGCGTTCCCCATGTGTCGTTGATGTGTGCTTATCCGCGCCGACCCGCTCCACTGCATCTTGCTGAACGTTTCCGCTTGTTCTGATGATACGCTGAATGCTATATCTCCCAACGCCCCTATGTATGCCATATTAAACCTCTCCTATCACTCCTATCACATATCCGTCCCCGTTAAATACCGCTCGAAACACGCATAGAACACGCGTCCCCACTTCCGGTGTTCCCGCGCTCCGGATTATTCTCAGCCATCCGGATACAATTTCATCTTGGTCGGCGAATATTACTCGCGCTATTCGCTTTTCCGCGTCTACCGCGCTTACTATCCCTTCTCGAATTAAGTCCTGAATTTCCATTCTCTACCCTCCTACTCGCCTGATTTCCGCGTCCGTCACATATCCTGAATTCCCTACAGTATGACGAGCTTGTTGTACAAAATATTTGCCGCTGAACATTCCGAACCCTTCAAACTGCATCGTGACCCCGGCGGAAATCGCCGGATTGCCGGGCATTGTTACACTACCGCTTTTTTCAAACTTATTGTGCAGCCGAAGCAGCTGCTCTGCTAAATTTTTCGCATCCGCCGCGTCATTGACTTTCTCCCATCGCTCTAACTGCTGATTGTTTTCGCCCTCCGCGTCGTAATCATCCGCGTATGCCACTCCCGAAATCAACTCCCCCGTTTCAGGGTTATTGTATCGAACTCGGCACGAGGCATAATTTACGTCTGCCGTACCGGACGAAAACTTGTATTTAGTGTACTTCCCATCGCCGTATTTCAGCGTCAAAATCGGCTCCATAGCCTCGTACTTCGTTTGGTCAAAAATCACCAGTGAATTCTCTGTTGCTTTCAGCGATAGTCCCGCGTCCGAGCATAGCCGATTTAGAAATGCCGCGTCGCTCGTTCTCGACTGCGTCACGCGCTTGTAGTACGGATTGACCGCGCTGTCGAACATTATGCTCATTCCGTTTGCCTTCGCCATCTCCTCCGCTATCGCGGACAGCGTATAGCTCTCCCACGCCTTATTTTTCGCCGTTTGACGTATTTGCGCTCCAAATGGAAGAGACGTCCCCTTAATGGTTATCACCGCCGGTGGCGCCGATGCGCCTACGCTGTCAATTTCAAAATCGCCGCATATTAGCTCAACGTCTTTCCCTCTATCCCATTCCCAATTTTGCGTCACGATTGCTGCGTGTATTCTCATTCCCTTATTCATTGCCGCGTTTTCTACCGCTTTGTTCAGCCAATTCTTAATCCATACGTTATCCCGATCCTGCAGCGTGATTTGAAGGTCGTCCGCCTCGCCGTCAGCGTTATCCGTATAAACAAACGAAAGCAGATATTCGTTTATGGTCGCTGAAATGTTTACGTTTTCGAATACTATTTTGAGCCCGGTACGCCGCGCCTTATTATAATTACTCATTTAATTGGCAACTCCCTCGTCCCCCCGCAGGGTACTAATTAACAGTTATCAGTTTTGTAGTTGTTAGTTATTAGTTGTTAGTTGTTAGTTATTAGTTGTTAGTTGTTAGCCCTCGTCTCTCGTCCCCCCGCAGGGAACTAACAACTAATTTCTATTTTCTAACAACTATTTCCTAACAACTACGCAACTGTTAACTGTTAACTTGTCTGACTGTTAACTCTCCCGCCCCCCGCTTCCACGGTGGCGCACCTCCGACTATCGGTTCCGCAACCTCCGGAATTGTTAACTCAATGTCTGATGAAAATATATAAACATTGCTATATGCCGCATTGCTATTCATCAAAATGTCTGTGTACTCCGTACTTCCCATTTGCTCATAAGCTATCTTGTCCCACATATCGCCGAGCTTTGTTTTATACCTCATCATTTGTACGCCAATCTCCTTTTATTGTTTTCTATTTCCAGAAGCGCGTCTCTTATTATTTCCCGCAGTGCCTCATTTTGCTCCGAGAGTGCCCCGCTTACCTCCGAACTATCAAACCCGCTTATGTTATACACCGGTGACAACGTGATTCGGGCGCCCGCGTAGCTGTAATCGCTTGCTGCCGCCTCGATAATGCGCCGTGTCTCGGTATGCGGAAAAACTGATGCTCCGCGAGCCCCCAATATCAGCTCCGGTCCGGCTTCTCCCGCTATGAACGCTTCCGGCGCGTCCGTTGTGCCTCCGGCATATCCGGGTATCTCCCCATAGTATCCCGACTGCGGTGAGCCTGTCAAAATCCTTATTCGCTGATTTTCTCCCAATGCCAACATAGCCGCCGCGCCAAGTTTCCCATATGCTTCCTGAACTTCAGGCAGCATTTCAGACGCACCTTCAATGAACCCCTCGATTGTCGCTTTGCCGTTCTCCATTGCCGCCTCTGATAAGTCCATTTCCGCTACTCTTGTTTCAAGCTCGCTCTGTATTTCTGCCGTCGCGTTCTTAAAATCCGTCGCCATATTTGCCAGCGAATTTTCTACCTTCTCCTCTTGCGCCCGAACCTTGTTCCACGTATCTATCGCTTTGCGCAATGTAGCGTCGTCGGCCGTGCTCAAGCCCGCTATCACATTTACGCTTTCCGCGCTGCCGTCCGCGAACGACGCCAGAAATTCATTTAGCCCATCTATTCCCGATGTCCTGCTGTACAAGCTCTCAAGATTGCTGTTGTATTTTTCCCAATATGCAAACTGACTTTCCAATGCCGCGCCGATTTGTGAAGCTTTTACCGGCGCAATCGTCGCCGCTTTGTCCCAAATCTCATATTGACCATCCACGCTCGCCTTTGCCGCGTCATACGCCTCTTGATATCGAGCCGCCAACTCCGATATTTTCCCGGATACCGCGTCTATCGCGCTTGCCATTCCTTCCGCCGACTCCGTTTCCGACTCCATCGCAACCCACGCCGCGTTCATCTCCTCCATCGCCGCCGCGTTCGCGCTGATGCTGCCGTTTACCTCCGCCAATTGCGCCTCGTATATCGCAAGCTCACGCGACGCGCTCTCGTATGCGCTCCGCTCTTTCGCCAGACCGCTCTGTATACGCTGACTGTAGTTCTTTTTGCCCTCTACTTCCGAAAGAGCCGCGTCGTACACTTTCTTTGAAGCCTCAACTTGCTTTTTCGCCGCCGCCACATCCGCCTCGCGAGCCTCTTTCTCTTTCTTCAGCGATATTTCCAAGTCCAGCTTACTCTGATAAGCGGCCAGCTGCGCTTCCTCTTCACGCTGACGCCGAATTGCCCGCGCCGCCGCGTCCAGTCCGCCGGTATATTTTGCCGTGCGCTCTATAACATCATCGTAGTTTAACGCAAGTCCGGGCAACTCCTCGTTTAACGCGCTGATTACCGCCTTGATTTCCGATTGGTGACTCGCAGCGCTTTCCGTCGTCGCGCCCAACTCCCGCAGTTTAGCCGACAA
>JAITKN010000090.1 GCA_031278415.1 Oscillospiraceae bacterium | reverse complement strand
ATTACATTTGACACGGCCAACTACGACAACGCTTGATGTCGGTGTACCCGGTTTTGACGTTCACAAATATTTAACAAATATTTCTTTTAGCTTTTGCTTGACATACGGGTGCTTTTCGACAACATCCTCGACCCAACCAGCATCATTCCCTTCCTCAAGCCTAAATAGTTACAAAACTAAATTGAGCTGCCGCGACCTAAAAAAATGCTTGACAAATTAAAAACGGGGTGTTATACTCGACGTACAGGTAACCGCAAAGGCGCGGAGGGCTTATGCTTTTTGCGCCTTTTGTTTTTATTTTATTTTTTAGGAGGATTACCCAATGCCTGATTTAGTAAAACTGTATGGAAGCAAAGTATTTAATGACACGGTAATGCGTCAGCGTCTGCCTAAGCAGTCGTACACCGAGGTCAAGAGAGTGGCGCGCGATTATTCCGCTCTGACGTTGGACATAGCGAACTCGGTTGCGGCGTGTATGAAAGAGTGGGCGGTGGAGCAAGGTGTTACGCACTTTACGCACTGGTTTCAGCCAATGACCGGTTCTACTGCCGAAAAGCACGAGAGTTTTATCTCGCCTGTTGGTCCGACCGGTTCGCAGGCGATAGCGGAGTTTTCCGGCAAGGAGCTTGTTAAGGGAGAACCGGACGCGTCCAGCTTCCCGAGCGGCGGGATCCGCGCAACGTTCGAGGCTCGCGGCTACACGATTTGGGATGTCACCAGTCCGGCGTTTATCAAGGGTAACGTGCTGTGTATTCCAACTGCGTTCTGCTCCTACAGCGGTGAGGCATTAGACCAAAAGACACCGCTTCTGCGCAGTATGCAGGCGATTAACAAACAGGCGAAACGAGTTCTTAAAATACTTGGAACTGAAACCGAAGGCGTACTTACGACAGTCGGCGCTGAGCAGGAATACTTTATTGTAGATGGCAGTGTCCTTGATAAGCGTCCTGATTTGCTTTATACAGGGCGCACTCTTGTAGGCGCTCGCCCGCCGCGCGGACAGGAGATGGAAGACCATTACTTCGGCGCGTTAAAGACACGCATTGCGGAATACATGGAAGACCTTGACTCCGAGCTGTGGAAGTTGGGCGTCACGAGCAAGACTCGCCATAACGAGGTCGCGCCGGCACAGCACGAACTCGCCCCGATCTTCACCACCACCAATATCGCGGCAGACCACAATCAATTAGTAATGGAGACGATTAAGACAGTTGCTCGTAAGCACGGACTGGCGGCACTGATTCACGAGAAGCCGTTTGCGGGCGTGAATGGATCCGGAAAGCACAATAACTGGGCAATCGGTACTGTAGAGGGCGAGAATTTGCTCGACCCGGGTGATACTCCCGCTAAAAACGCGCGTTTCCTTCTCTTCCTTGCCGCCATTATTAAAGCGGTTGACGAATATCAGGACTTGCTGCGCATATCTGTAGCAACGGCGGGCAATGATCATCGTCTCGGAGCGAATGAAGCTCCTCCCGCGATTATCTCAATGTTCGTCGGCGAGGAACTTGACCAAGTGTTGCAAGCGATCAAGAACGGACAGGAATACATCGGACCCGGCAAGGTTCCGATGAGCATTGGGGTGGACGCCCTTCCGGCGATTCCCAAGGATACGACAGACCGCAACCGCACCTCGCCGTTCGCGTTTACGGGAAACAAATTTGAGTTCCGTATGCCGGGCAGCAGCGTTTCCATTTCGCTGGCAAATACGGTTCTTAACACTACCGTTGCGGAGTCCCTCGCTTTCTTTGCTGATATTTTGGAGAAAGAAAAGAAGCGTGACATAAACGAACGCATTAAGCTGATTGTGCGCAACACAATGGAGAAACACCGGAAGATAATTTTCAACGGTAATAACTACGCTCCCGAATGGGTTGACGAAGCGAAAAAGCGCGGTCTGCTTAACCTTCAAAGCACAGTTGACGCCCTGCCTCTGTTTGCCGCTAAGAAGAATACAGAACTTTTCGAGAAACACGGAGTTTTAACCGCCGCCGAAGCGGAAAGCCGCCTTGAGCTTATGCTTGAAAATTACGCTAAGACGATTCACTATGAGGCTCTGACGCTGGTTGATATGGTGCATCGTGACATAGATCCTGCGGTTATCGCGTATGAAACCGATGTTGCAAAGCTTGCTAAGACTCTCAAAGACCTTGGGATTCCGAGTGAAAACGAAATCTCATTGCTGAAGAAACTGACCGGGCTTGGCGGGGCGTCCGCTAAGGCACTTGCTAAACTGGAGGAGGCAGTCGTCGCCGCAGAGAGCGATGGCAATACTCTCGACATCGCGGTGAGATATCGCAAGGAAGTATTTACGTCTATGCAAGAACTTCGCGCTATCGTTGACGAGTTAGAAATGCTGGTCGCATCCAAGCATTGGCCGTATCCGACCTATGGCGAGATTCTCTACGGAGTTCGCTGACAACTTGCCGTTGAACTGTACTCAGCTCAATGTCGTATGACGCGCTCGCTTCTCGCTGCGGATGACTTTGTTCTAATACAATGCCGCAAGATTGCAAAGCGGGAAAAGATGATGCGTATGAATAAGCAAATAACGCTGTCGGCATTGACCGGCATTGCGAACGGGACATCGGTATAGATTACCGATGTCCCGCATGCGTTTTGTCTCAGAGCTTTACGCCGGCTTCTCGCCGAGTTGGATTTTACGCTGAACATCGGGGTCGCGGCGACTTAGATTCACGCGGCCGCGGTCATCAATTTCCATAACCTTAACCCAAGTCCAATCACCGACATTGAGTACGTCCTCTACTTTTTCAACGCGGCGCGGTTCCAGTTTAGAGATGTGAATCATTCCGTCTTTGCCCGGCACAAGGTCGACGAACGCGCCAATCGGCAAAATGCGCACAACCTGACCATAGTACATCTCGCCGACTTTTGGCACGAATACAATGTTTTCGATCATTGCCTTCGCTTTCAGGCAACATTCAATGTCAATCGCGGAGATGTAAATCATCCCGTCCTCTTCAATGTCAACTTTCGCGCCGGACTCCGCAACAATTTTTTGAACAACTTTACCGCCGGAACCTATAACCTCGCGAATTTTCTCAACGTCGATCCGCACACTTACCATCTTTGGCGCGTATTGGCTGAGTTCCTTACGCGGTTCCGCTATGACCGGCAGCATAATCTCATCAAGAATTTGAACGCGCGCCTCGCGGGTAATCTCCAACGCGTTTTTGATGACCTCGAAAGTGAGTCCATCGTTCTTCAAATCCATTTGAATAGCGGTAATTCCGACCGCGGTACCCGCTACTTTGAAGTCCATTTCACCGTGAAAATCCTCTACGCCCTGAATGTCAATGAACGTAGTCCAACGATTAGTATCGCTGTCCGTAATCAGACCGCAGCTTATACCGGCAACCGGACGCTTAATGGGAACCCCGGCGTCCATAAGCGCGAGCGTACTTCCGCAGACGCTTCCCTGAGATGTCGATCCGTTGCTTGACAGAACCTCGCTGACTACGCGAATCGCGTAGGGGAAGTCCTCCACAGCCGGCAGCACCGGAATAAGCGCGTTTTCGGCGAGTGCTCCGTGTCCGATTTCGCGGCGTCCGGGACTGCGGGACGGCTTCGCTTCTCCAACACTGAATCCGGGGAAATTATAGTGGTGCAGATAGCGCTTGCTTTCTTCATCAAAAATAGTATCGAAGTTCTGTGCCATCTGCATTGTGTCAAGCGTACAAATACTAAGCACCTGCGTTTGACCGCGGGTAAACAAACCGGAACCGTGAACGCGCGGAATCATTCCAACCTCGGCGGCAAGCGGGCGAATCTCGTTCATCGCGCGCCCGTCTACGCGTTTGCCGTCCAAAAGCCAACGCTTGACGACCTTCTTTTGCAGCCGGTATTTAAGCTCTTCCCAATACGTATCGATGTCATCGCCGAATTGACCGCCGAGCGTCTCTTTAATCTCGTCGTAGAACTCTTTCATACGCGCTTCGCGGATATTTTTGTCGTCCGTGTCCATAGCGCGTTCCACGCGGTCAAGCCGGTTATGGTAAAGCTCATTGTAAAGCTCGTCATTAAAAGCGGCGTGATCGTAGCTGAATTTTTCTTTGCCGATTTCCGATCGCATTGTCTCAAACAGGGCGATAATCGGCTGAAGCAGTTTGTGAGCCTCCACAATGCCGCCGTACATCACGTCTTCCGGAATCTCGTTAGCCGCCGCCTCGATCATCACGACTTTTTCTTTGGTTGCCGCGATCGTAACCGTCATTTGCGAGGTTTCGCGCTCCGCCAATGTTGGATTGAATAGGTATTTGCCGTCCGAATATCCGAGCTGAATTCCCGCAATCGGACCGCCCCACGGCACATCGGAAATATGCGTTGCGCAACTCGCGCCGAGCATAGCGGCTATCTCAGGGCTGCAATCTCGATCTACGCTCAGAACCGTGCAGCACACGATAACATCATTGCGCAAATCTGACGGGAACAGCGGACGCATAGGGCGATCGATAACGCGGCTGACCAAAATCGCCTGATTGCTGGGACGGCCTTCGCGGCGCAGATACCCGCCCGGAATACGTCCCACCGAGTAGAGTTTCTCCTCGAAGTCAACGCTCAGCGGGAAATAGTCAATTCCATCGCGAGGACGCTCCGATGCCGTAACGGTACAAAGCACCGTAGTTTCACCATAGCGCACAAGTACGGCGCTATTAGCGAGTTCCGCGAGCTTTCCGGTTTCAAACGATAACGCCCGACCGGCTAACTCCGTTTCATATTTGCAGGTTTGCGGGAACTCGCGTTTTTGAATAATCATCTTTTCTCCTTATCTTCTTCTCCCGACAGACTCCGTCTGCCGGAATCACGTGCCGGAGCGCATAAGCTCCGATTTGGGTTGTCTACTTCCTGATTCCGAGCTTCGCAATCAGTACGCGGTAGCGTTCGATGTCTTTCTTAGCGAGGTAATCAAGCAGTCTGCGGCGGTTACCGACCATCTTGAGCAGTCCGCGCCGCGAGTGATTATCGTGCTTGTGGACTTTAAGGTGTTCGGTAAGTTGGGTTATCCGCTCGGTAAGTATCGCTATTTGTACCTCCGGCGAACCGGTATCGGTTCCGTGTGTGCGGTTAGCTTCAATAACCGCTGTTTTTTGCTCTTTCAGTAGCATAGTAGTTACTTCCTTTCATAATTCATCCTCCGGCATAGGCAGGGTCGGAAGTTATCCGTGTCCATGCCGAGGACTTCAGCATAAGTGCCATTGTACAACAAGCCGCTCAATATGTCAAGAGAAAATTTACACGGCAAAAGCATTTACTTTTTCCCGTTCACCTACCCGGCTAATACGTAATTTCTTAGTCAAGATCTTGAAAAATGTGTGAATAATATCGCGCAATTCTGTGTATTCACGCGGTGTTCTGCTCGAAAACAGATGTTTTTATCTGTTTTATGGGTGTAGCTGAGTAGTAACTACAAAACTGAATCGGGCTGATATTCCGCAAAAAATGCTTGACAACGGCGCGGAAATTTGTTAGACTTCGCGTATGCATTCACATAACTACACATTGGAAAGCTTTGACGCGCTATGGCGCGGCGGGCGGATCGTCAAAGAAGCAAACGCGCCGGAGATGTGGGACGCTCTCGCTGAGGATTGGATCGCGGAGTTCGGTTCCGATGGTTCCGGTAAACCCGATATGCACAAGCGCGTAAGCCATACGGCGGAATATCTGCGCGCGCACGGACTGCTCGCCGCTAATGACGTGGTTGCGGACATCGGTTGCGGACCGGGACTGTTCGTCGCGGAATTTGCCAAGACCGCTAAACTCGCGGTAGGGTTTGACTACTCCAAACGATTCCTGGAATACGGTCAAGGCTGCGCTGCGGCTCGAGGCGCGCGTAATATAGAATTCCGGTTCTGTGACTTTATGAATCTTGACGTTGAGCAACAGGGACTGGAAGCGGCGTTTGACCTCGTGTTCACATCAATTACTCCGGTAGTGAACAGCCTTGCAAGTCTGCGGAAACTTATAAAGATGAGCCGCGCCTGGTGCTATAACGCCAGTTTTGTGCATACCGGCGACAGCCTTGCGGAGGAAATCAGCCGCGACGTATTCGGCGAGACTTACAAACCGCGCCGTGACGGCAAGGTTTTTTACTCCCTGCTGAACCTCGTATGGCTGCTCGGATACTATCCCGAAACGGCGTACTACGATGATATACGCGATGAGAAGATAACTCCCACTCCCGAAAACGCGGCAAAATTTGCCGATGAGTGTAAGCACGGCGGCAGCAAAAACGCGGAAAAGGTTCTGCGATGGTTAGAACGCAAAGGGGAAATCATCCGCCATAGTGAATACAAATATGGTTCCGTGCTGTGGGATATCCGCGCTGTTCATTAGCCGCGCCGACACGCTGTAGGGATGTTATAATGTTACAGCACGCTTAGGAAGCGCTGTTCAGCCGGTAGGCAAGTTCGCGCGCGCCGTCCAACGCGGCGCGATCTTCGGCGGCAGGAAGCGTGTCCGTGTGCATAGACAGCACAGTATGATCTTCGAACCCGGCAGCGTTCAGCAGACGGAAAATCGGGCGAACGGCTCTCTGCGCGCCGGACTCATTTCCGGAACCGCCTCCGACAAAGATTAGACCTCCGAGCTTAGGTCTCGGCATTATAGGCTCACCGAGATAATATTTTGCGTTATGCCACGGCTGAAGCCGCGACGCAAGACTCAGCAACGCACCCGGCAGATTGGAAAAATACACGGGAGACGCGATGACCAAGGCGTCGAAATCATCGGCATACACCATACGCATATCATCGTCAAATACGCACCCGCGAACTGTTCGGCATGCGCGGCAGTCTATACACGGCGCGATATTGGCGCGGAACGCGGAAAGTTCCGCAATATCACCATCCAAATGGCGGCTGAGTTCCGCGATCAGCGCGGCGGTATCGCCGTGAGCCCTCGGGCTGCCATTAATAATCAGCGTTTTGCGAGGCATATTCAGTATCCCTCCGTATCTAAACGTATTTCCCTCAGTCAAACGACTCAATCGCTGTTTCAATATACCATAACTCATCCTGAGAGTCAAGCTCATTTCTACACAAAACGCATAATTTTGTTACTACTCAGCTGGCTCCGTAAAACAGATGAACGGGTGTAGATTTTTGAAAAAAGTTTTTGACAAACGTCGAAAGGCGCGTTAGACTATGATAGCAAACGGAAGATGTTTAATTACAAATAAAACAACTGTTCTACAGATCCGAACGGCGATGAGGTTTCAAATGCGGACAACGGCTCATAAATTTTATGAGGCAATAGGCTTTTCAAAAGTGGTTCACAAAAACTTATGCCGCTATTCGCTCCAAACGGGTGGTTTTCCGCAATTTCACCAAAAAAATCAGAGTGTAGCTGAGCAGTACCCTGTAATTTGCAATTTTGTCATGATCGGCAAAAATTTCTCTTGCAATCGGCAAATCGTTGTGATATAATGTGACCAGTCAAAATTAATTTTAGGAGGTTTACGAAGCAATGACCAAGAGAGAAGCGTTTATGTCGGCTCTTAACAACGACAAGCCCGCCAAATTTATGGGACATGCGTTTGAGCCTTTTCCGCAAGAGGTCGTGTTCGGACCGGGTGGAGCGGAACTCCTCTTTCACGCTGTTATAGACCCTATAACCAATTGGGATATCCTTCAGTTTTCGGGTGAATGCTACAAGGATTTATGGGGCGTAACTCATCGGTACATTCTCGGCGTTGACCCTGGTATTATTCCGCTTACCAACACTGAAAATCAGGTCATTAAGGATATGGAAAACTGGCGCGACTATGTTAAGTTTCCGGAAATCCCGAAAGACCTGGACTGGTCGTATGCTCAGGCGCAGTGCAAGGCCGCGCATGACCGCGGCGAGATGGTAATGGTGCCGTCGTTCCGCGGATTGTTTGAGCGTCTGCATAGTCTTCGCGCGTTTGAAGAGGTTATGATGGATCTCGCGCTGTATCCGGACGAGTGCAATGAGTTCTTCGAGGCTTATACGGACTGGAAACTGGAAGTATTCAAGCAACTGATTGACAATCTTGATTTGGATATGATTCACAGCCACGATGACTTAGGCGCGAAGAACAAACTGTTTTTCTCTCCGCAGACGTACCGTGATTTGCTTAAACCGCACTACGCGAAGCTTTACGGATATGTCAAGTCACGCGGCAAACTGGTTCAGCACCATTGCGACTGTTTCATTGAGCCGTTCGCGATTGACTTCGCGGAAATCGGCATTGATATGTGGCAGGGCGCGTTACCATCCAACGACATTCTCAAAATTCAGAAGCAACTTGACGAGCGCGGTCTGAATATGCTGCTTATGGGCGGCATTGAGTCCGCCATCGTTGACAACCCCGACGCTACGGAAGAAGAAATTCGCGCCGAGGTGCGCCGCGCTATTGACACTTACGGACCGGGCGGACACTTCCTGCCGTGTATGGGCGGTATCAACTGCCTGTACGAAAAGAATGAAGTTATCTTCGTTGACGAGTGCAATAAGTACGGCGCGGAGTGGGTCGCAAAGCAAAAATAAGTTTCGTTGTCCCTGAAAAAGCAACTGATTATGAGCGGCAGAAATGCCGCTCAGTTTCGTTTTAACGGCTCATATCCTCAATGTACTCTTTCGGATATTTCTTGTTAAAACTTCGTGTTACCCGAAAATTTCCGTTTTCACGGCTGACTTGTTTTGAGCTTCCGCCCGCGCCGAGCGCGTAGACGGAGCGCAGCTCCTCCATCATTACAATGTTGTACAGACACTCCGCGCCGGGCAGAGTCCAACCCGAGTTTTCAAAACCGACGGAATATTTTTGGCGATACAGATAGTATGGTTCATAGCCGCGCTTCCGCAGTTCAGCGAAAGCGTAATCTAACATTTCGCCGACTGTTTCGCTCGTGATATCCGGTTGCTCTGAGGTCTCTTTCATCAAAGAACCGCGTTTCAGCGTCAGCGTATGCAGCGTGAGGTTATCCGGCGCGAGCGCGAGACACTTATCGATACTGCCGCGAAACGAATCCGGAGTATCGAGGGGCAATCCGGCGATCAAGTCCATATTAATATGCCGGAATCCCGCCTCTTTCGCTGTGCCGAATGCCCGCAAAGAGTCCTCCGCGCTGTGTCCGCGCCCGATTTTCCGCAAAACGGCATCGTTCATAGTCTGCGGATTTACGCTTATCCGCGTGACTCCGGCGGCTTTCAGCGCGTATACTTTTTCCGGGGTAATAGTGTCGGGACGACCAGCCTCTACGGTGATGTCAGAGCATGCGGACAGGTCAAACTTCCCGTGAAGTTCTGTCAGCAGCGCGGTTAACTGTGCCGCGCTGAGGGTAGTCGGCGTACCGCCGCCTATATATATAGCGCGGATGCGCTCACCGCGTTCCGCGACCGTTCCGGAAACGCTTTCGATTTCTCGGTTAAGCGCGTCAAGGTAAGGCTCGATCAAAGCGGTGTTACCCGCCGCGCCGAGGCTTATAAAGCTGCAATAACTGCAGCGCGTTGGGCAAAACGGAATGCCGACGTACAGAACCGCGTCGTTAGCCGCAAGAGTTCTGTACGCCGATTCCGCAAATCGCGCCGCGCTTCCGGCGAGTGCCGCGCGTCCCGGCGAAACGAAAAATTCCCGCTCCAGGTCGATGCCGCAAAGCGCCAAACGCGCAGGCTTAACGCCGCTGACCGCGCCCCACGCCGGAGCGGTTGGCAAAAGCTGTACGGCTGCGCGGTAGAATGACATCTTCAGCGCGCGCTGAACCTCGCGGGTGTCCGCGTTCGGAGAGATTGCCGCCGTATCTTCCGCCGTCCGCGAACCAATGTAAATTCGTGTGAATATCGTGCTGTCGGCGAGGCGCAGCTCCGAATCAAATTCCGGAACCGCGCCGCCGAACAGCGAAATAGCCGTTTGTTCAACCGCGTATTTGCAACTGTGTCCGATAAGACGCATATCAGCCTTTGAAAACCTCAATGGCGTACTTCATATAATAGTTCTGCCGACGCTCTCTGTTGAGCGTACTGTGAGTATCGTGACCGGGGTAAACCTCGTAATCGCCGCTGAGGTTATATAACTTACGCAAGCTGCACAGAAGCGTATCCATATCGCCGCCCGGCGTATCCGTTCGTCCGCAGCTGTCACGGAACAGCGTATCGCCGGTGAACAGCGCGTCTTGAACTTTCAGGCACACTCCGCCGGGGGTATGTCCGGGTGTCTCGATGACTTCGAACATCAGTTCGCCGATACTGATTTTATCGCCGTCCTTATAGTTTTTAAGGTTTGCGATTCCCTCTGCCGCGGACGCGTCCTCCGCGTGAATAAACACCGGCGCGGAGGTCTCCCGCGATAGGGACTCAAGTGCGCCGACGTGGTCAAAATGACCGTGCGTAATGAAAATTGCCGCGACCGTCAGCTTGGTTTCCTCGATGTAATTCAGAATCGTATTGCTCTCCGCGCCGGGGTCAATTACCGCGCATTTGAGCGAGTTTTCGTCCGTAACCACATAACAGTTAGTTTGCAGCTGACCTACTTCAAGAATTTTAATCTGCATATCCGCGCTCCAATCACTCTGTACGCAGAGCGACGACCGGATCCTTACGCGACGCGAGCCGCGCCGGAATCAGCCCCGCTATCAGCGTCAGCGCGCAACTCAGCGCGATGAGTATAATCCCGTTGAGAACCGGCAGCGTAGCGACATTGGGTATTTGCGTCAGATTTTGAATAATTATGTTTGCCGGGACACACAGCAGTACGCTAACCAATATCCCGAATGTTCCGGAAAACAGTCCGACAATAAGCGTTTCCGCGTTAAACACTTGACCGACATCGCGCTTGCTTGCGCCGAGCGCTTTCAGAATCCCGATTTCCTTAGTGCGCTCCAAGACGGAAACATAGGTGATAATGCCAATCATAATCGAACTTACAACCAGCGAAATGCTTACAAACGCGATAAGCACATAGCTGATCCCGTTAACTACCGTAGTCACGGAACTGAGCAGCAAGCCCATAAAGTCCGTATACTTCAGCGTTTGAGCATCGGGGTCCGCCTCTAAAAGGCGGTTGTTATACACTTCTATAAAGTCTGACAGCTTATCTTTGCTCTCAAAGTCTTTCGGATAGAGGTTAATCGCTGTCGGGTGCGCCTCGTCAACTATGCCGAGCTTCGTTTTGTTAGATTCAAATGTAGCGGAGGATGTAGGCGCGTATTGCGCCGAAAGCGCGGCAATCTGCTCCTCTGTCATATTAGCCAGCATTTGCTGCTGCTCCGGCGTTAAGTTAGCCATCATTTCCGCCATATCGGCTTCGTTCTGAGCCGCGTCGATCTCGCCGAACGGTTTGCCGGTAAACACATCGATTTCCGGATTAGTCATTTGCTCCCGAACAATAGCGCTGTCAAATGTTCGCGCCATCATCTCTTTTGTCAGCGACGGAAGATAGCCGATTGAACCCGTAATGGCAGTTGCGCTTGTTCCCGACGCGGGGCGTATAATCGCCGATACTTTCAGCGTAAGAGCGTTATTCAAAGTGCCCTGCACATAGGATTCGTCGTTGCTTTTATCGAGCCAAACATCGCCTTCCTTTGCGTAGAACGCGGCATTCGGCAAAACTCTGTAAGTAAGGTTTAACAGTTCATCGTAGGTGAACTCCATAGACTCGCTCTCAACAACCTCGCCGCTGAGAACGGCGTTATAAAACCCGTCAAGTTCGGACGGGTCTTTAAGCCCCATTCCGTATAGGGAATAGTCTCGAATAGCGTCTGATTCCGATACAACTATCACAATCTCGTCGTAGTTATCCGGCCATGTGCCGGCAATAACATCGTACTGTGAACGCAGCAATTCCGGATTGTCCATCATTTCCGTCCAGATCTCGGTTCCGCTGCTCATCATTGGCATACCGCTCATTGATGTATCAAAAGCCACTTCTTCGTCGTTGAAAGATGTCGTCCCGCCAACCTCGCCGGGAGCAACACCCAGAATAGACTTCAGGAAATATGCCGGATAAACCTGTTTCGCCGAACCCGGATCCCCTTTGAATATATTCAGCTGAACAGCGTAGTTATATCCCACGGCATTCAGCGAGTCTTTTATCTCATCGTAGTGGTCAATCAGGTACCCGCGGAACGAAACGAGGTCGTTTTGGGCTCCCATCATAGCGGATATACTCTTTGCCATACTATTCATTATATCAAGAGAGTAAATCTTGCCCGTATCCTTTTCTCTGCCTTGCGCTTCACTTTGAGAGTCCGCCAGCGTACTCATAACCGAGCCTATATCAGCTGTTTGTTCTGTAATCGAAATTGGGTAGGTTGACAGCGTATCGCTTTGCACATCGTCAATATACGCCTGAAATCCGTTAGACAGCGACAAAATAAGCGCGATGCCTATAATGCCTATACTTCCGGCGAAAGCGGTGAGGAATGTTCTGCCTTTTTTAGTCATCAGGTTGGTCAAACTGAGTCCGAGCGCGGTAAAAAATCCTATTGCCGGTTTGCGTTCCCGCTTGGGTTCGGCGGAATTTAACGCGGCGGCAGCGGCTTTTTCGGCGTTTGTAACCGGATCGCTGTCATCTACAATTTTGCCGTCAAGCAGCTTTACAATACGCGTCGCATAGCGTTCCGCGAGATCCGAGTTGTGCGTAACCATAATCACAAGACGGTCTTTGGCAATTTCTTTAAGAATGTCCATAACCATAACGGACGTTTCACTGTCTAACGCGCCCGTAGGTTCGTCCGCCATAAGAATTTCCGGATTGTTCACCAGCGCGCGCGCTATAGCGACGCGTTGGGTCTGCCCTCCGGACATCTGGTTCGGCTTTTTTTTAAGTTGGTCGCCCAGCCCGACTCGCTCCAATGCTTCTTTCGCGCGGCGTCGGCGCTCGCCCTTGCCGATGCCGGAAAGCGTCATAGCGATCTCAACGTTTGCCAGTGCCGTCTGGTGTGAAATCAGGTTATAGCTTTGGAAAACAAACCCTACGCGGCGGTTGCGATAATTATCCCAATCGCGGTCGGTATAGTTATTGGTACTCACACCATTAATAACAAGGTCGCCGTCCGTATAGCGGTCGAGCCCTCCGAGTATATTCAGCGTAGTAGTTTTTCCGCAGCCGGACGGTCCGAGTATGGCGACAAACTCATTGTCCCGAAATGTAAGGTTAATACCATTCAGGGCACCGACAATTGTCGTGTTACTCCTGTAGAGTTTGGTAACATTTTTCAGTTCAACCATTTTATTGTACCTTCCTTTATCCCTATTTAGCCCTTTACTGCCTATAATTATAACAGATAATTGTTAATAAACATAGTGGATTTTATGAACAGTTTGTTAATTGTTACTTTTTTTGTCGGAACTTGAAGGTCGATGAGACCGGAACCTATTCGGTTGTGTATAATTTAAGTAAACCTTGCGCACACTATCCGTGAAACATAAATAAATTCGGAGGAAAGCACAATGGTACTCGACAGAATAGCGCTTGTAATTGTTATTATCGGAGCATTATGCCTCGGCAGCATAGGAATATTCGGACTGGACTTCATCGCTCGTCTTTTCGGAGGAGCTGCGGCAAGCGCGGCTCGCGTAGTATATACGCTCGTCGGATTTGCGGGAATCTGGTGTATCTCGCTGCTGTTCAGAGAACATGACTACACTGCCGAGTACGATGGCAGCCGTCGCCATACGGATTAACTCGTTTCGCGCAAACCGCAATCGGAAATCAAACGGGCAAATCGTAATCCCGTTTGATTTGCTGTTTGTAAACGCGGCTTAGTCGGCGCATTACAGCCCCGACACGGCGGCGGCGGAGGCAAACATAATCTCTACGAAAGTCTCGTAGAGTTCTACAAGAGTCTGGTAGAAGTCCCCCAAGGTTTGGTAAAGTTCTCCGGAACTTCCGTAGTGTACTACAAAAGTTCCGGAGAACATCAGCATAAGCTCTAATATTACTGCTCTCAGCCGAGCTTTACGCTATGAGCTTATACCGCAAGTTCGTACCGCGCGATGTAGTTCTCTTGGTCGTCGAACGCCAGATGCGTGAAATACGCTGAGAATCCGGCGATACGCACGATCAGATCCTGATAATCCTGCGGATTCTTCTGCGCCGCCCGCATTATTTCGGTGTCCGCCACGGTAAAGTGGAATTGTATTCCGCCCATATCGAAGTACGATTGTATCAACTCGCGCACTTTCGAGGTCGCTTCATCTCCGCGCACGGAATTCGCGTCGAACCGCAGGTTAATCGCGCCGCCGCACCTCATCTTATCCCACGGCATTTTAGCGACACTCTTGACGTAGGAGAGCGGCCCGTTCTTAACCGCGTCCTGACGCGGGTCGCTCGAAGGCGAAAGCGGATCGCCCGTCTTTCTGCCGTCCGGCGTCGCCCATTGACCTTTACCCGCCATTACCCAGTAAAGGTCAAGCGCGCCGCAGTTCATCGTTCCGTTATTTACGCCGGGCTGAGAGTTGAACAAATCCGCCCAGTAGTTCGTGAACCACTGCATAAGCGAATCCGGCTCGTCGTTATCGTTGCCGTAGAACGTAATCTCGTTCTGAATCCGCTGACGAAGCAGCTCATAGCCATCCCAGTTTGCGCTTAGCGCGTCGTAAAGCTCCCGCGTCGTGCAGATTTTATTGTCGAAGCAAGCCTTCTTAATTGCGTACAGACTATCCGTGACAGTACCTATCGCGCTGAACATCATTCCCATACCGTTGTACTTCGCGCCGCCCCAAGTCACGTCCTTGCCGGATTCCAAGCAGCCCTCCGTCATAACCGACGCCGAAAGGCACGGCCACTCCTGATTGAACGTCAGCGCGGCGAAGTGGAACGCCCGCACTCCGGTTTCAATGTTGTACTTGATTTGACGCTCATACTCCGCCTTAATTTCGTCAAAGGACTCGTACTCGTACAGCTTCTTGCAAGGTAACGGTCCCGGAGCGCCGCCAAGAGGATTAACGCCGCCGTGAATGACATACTGCAGCAGATTGATTAACCCTGTCATACCGCCTCCGCCTCCGCCGTTGCTCGCCATAGACCACTCTTTGCCGCTGATGGCAGGCTCAACGCAGCCGAACACGCCGTAGCGCCGCGCGTCCTCTAAGGTCACGCCCTTATCAAGCATCGTTTGAATAATAACATCATCATTATTGAACTGCGGCATACCGCCTGAACGCTTGCTGCACGCAATACCGATTTCCCAAATCCTATCCGGTGTGTGCTTGTTGATACGCAGCGCCAAACTCGGTTCCGCCACGCGCAAACGGTAGTAGGAAAGCAAAAGCATTTCGGTTGCGAGGTTATAATCGCCCGTGCCGTCGGTTTTCTGACCGCCAAGCGTAATAAGCATACCGGCGGCGATGTTCTGCATACCGCCTTGCAGATCGAACATCGTTTTGCCGTTTTTATGCGCCTCAATAAGCTGGTCATTGCTCGGTTTCGGGAACATAATGATTTGGTCGCCGATGTGCAGAAGGAACGCGTCGCACAGTTCCTGAGCCTGTTCACGGGTCAGCGCGCCGGTTTTAATATCGTTCTCTAACAGCGGTCCGAGGAAGCTGTCGATAAGCGCGGGGGAATCCGCCCAATGCGTTCCGTCCGCAGAGAGAAGATATTGGTAGAAGAATATAGCCTGTAAGCCTTCCCAGAGGTTCCTTGCGGGATTTTCTATGATCCAATCGCAAGAATCCGCCATTTTGAGAAGTTCGGCGGCGCGTTCCGGCGTCGCCGTTTTCGCCTTTTCGCGGCAACCCTCGGCGTAACGTTTGCTCATCAGTATCATACCATCGCAAACCTTAACAAGAGCGCGGTAGAACAGCTCACTGCGGACGTTATCGGCGGTGGTATGCCGCCTGATTTCCTCCAATTTCTCAAGCGCGATCTCACGCACCTTGCCGAAGCCTACCGTTACGGCGCGTTCGTAGTTCGGATTGAAGTGACCCGGATACGAACCCGACATTTCAGACGCAAAGGGTCCCATCCTCGCCAATTCCTCGTCGGACATCATTCCGCGCCCTGTCGCGCCGATATCCTTGCCCTCCCAGAAGTCCGCCGCTTCCAAAAGAAAGGCGCGTTCCTCATCGCTTACCCAGACGCTGCCGGGAACCTGCCACGCCGCGCGGAAGCGCTCATCCGTATCGCCGAAGCAACGGCGAAGCCAACCCTGACTCGTCGATTCAATGTCAAAGTGTACCGTGCGGCAGTAGGGGCCCGCGTCGCCGAGGAAAATATCATCGTCATCAATGTTGATTTCCCTCGTTTCGCACCACCGGTAGAGGAAGCCCGCACGTTTAAGCGCGGGATACTGACCCGGGTGCGACTTGTAGTAGTCCGTAACAATACGGTTGCGCTCCACGTTCAAGCGCAGGTTCTTGTTGATTCTCGCCCGCTTGTCTTTCAAGCCTTGGATACGAGCGCTAATCGGGGTGTCGAAATTTGCCATGATATACTCCTTCTCGCGCGTATTTATGCGCGTACTTGATTTACAGTTTCAGAATTAACTAATGTAACTGAGCGTTCAGCCCCATATGCAGGAACAGCTCCAACGTCTTTTGCATAAACGCGTCGTCGGGCGGTTCTACGTTCATAAGGCGATACTTCCAACCCAAACGCTCGTATTTCATACGCCCCGTTTTGTGATAGGGCAGCAGTTGGACAAGAGTCACCGCGCCGCCAAGCGACACACAGAACTCCGCCGTTCGCCGCAGATTATCATCGCGATCCGTCAGCTTCGGAATAACCGGAACCCGAATCTGCAACGCGCCGCCGCGTTCCGCGATAAGCGTTGCGTTGCTCAGTATCGGCTCATTCGGAACCCCTACCAGCTTCTTGTGCCGCTCCGAATCCATATGCTTGATGTCGTACAGAAACAAATCAACATATGGCAGGATTTGCTCGAAAAGCTCCGCTTTCGCAAATCCGGTAGTATCCAGGCAGATATGTATCCCGTCGCCCTTCAGGCGCTTCGCCAGATTGTAGGTGAAGTCAAATTGTGCCATCGCTTCGCCGCCTGAAATAGTTATCCCGCCGCCGTTTTTGAAAAACGAAACGTCCTTTTTGACGCGCTCGTAAACTTCGTCAACCGTCGTACTCCATCCCGACGGATACAGCGCCTTGGCGATACACGCTTCCGCGCATTTAAGACATCCGGAGCAGCGTTCGCGGTCGATTAGCGGCTTCTGAATCATCTCCGAGGTGCGTAGGTCTTTTACCGGCTCGCCTCGCGAAACAGCGCCTTCCGGACAGGCGTTAATACACGCGTTACGGCATAGATCCGTTCCCAAGCACTTAATCGGCAGATACCCTAACTCAAACCCGTAACGCTGAGATTCGGGGCTATGGCACCATAGGCAACTCAGCGGGCAACCCTTGGTATAGACGGTAGTGCGAATCCCCGGACCATCGTGTACCGCGTAGCCTTGTATGTCGTATATATGTCCCGCCGCGTTTATGTATTCCACTATCGCAGACCTGCCTTCGATTTGTATACCGCTATTTCGGACGGGTTAATCTGAGGGTTCAGCCGCCTTCATTTCATCTGTTCCCGGTTTCTGACTCTAACGAATAAACCCCGCATTAATAACCCAACAACAGCCGTATTCTAACTTCTGTACTTAGAGTAGCATAAACCAAACGAAAAGTCAAGCGTTTTTTTGTTCCGCTGCTCACCTACCCGTCTAATGCCGTAATTCATTTGCCAAGAGCTTGTTAAATGTGTGAATATTGTCCGCGCAATTCTGCTTGAGTTTAAAGGATGACCTTTTGGGTTTAAAGGATTCAAACGGGACGCCGCTTTGCAGGATAGAGAAGGGCTTCTAATATGACGGGGCGGAGATTTCAAGACAGACGATGTCGAATTGGGTCGTAAAATGCTCCGAGACGTACCTTGAAGCGATTGCGGTGAAGCCGTTCGTCATGGGCCGTAAGGCGCGACTGTTCTCGAACACGCCCGCCGGTGTCGTCGCAAGCTCTGTGATGTATTCGATCGTGGAGATCGCCAAAGAGAACGGGCTGCATCTGTTCCGCTATATGTAGTTCCTGCTTGAGGCACTGCCGGATCGCTGTCGCGTTCCTGTCGAAACCGATTGTATCACAGAGGCTTGAGCGACAAAAAGGGTGTTCTTATTTGATGGTTGCCTATCAACGCTGATGTTAAGGCACAGCTTATTAAACGCTATAAAGAAATTCAAAGATTGCGGTCTCGTGGAATAACACTCGTATTTCCCGATATTGACCGTCTCGAAAAACTTATGTTAGACATCCGTAATGCGGAAGTTATAAAAGAAAAACAACCGCTCGGGAAGCCGCCTATACAAGAGGAATATAACGCGTTTGAGAACCGGGCGCAGACGAAGGAATAGCTTGATGCTTAGTCCTGAATTATCTAACCGGTTTAAGCGCGATTACAAAACGCTTAAAGCACGGAGCTATCTGCTTATACCGGCAACGAATTTCTCCTCAAATTGCTCTTTCGTATATACATTTACCGACTTTAAGAATGGTCGGTAATTGCGTAAGTACCCGAATCCGCCGGGTAATATCGGGTAATTACCCAATGTGCCGACTTCGGCGGAAATCTCATTGTAAGATTTTGACTCTTGCACGGATTTCGCTATATTAGGATTTTTATCCTCGTTATAAACCAGTATAAATCCCAACTTTCTCGTTAAAAAGTCTATATCCTTTCCAAACGCTTTTAGCAGGATTAACAGACTATGAGACAGTTGTTGTTTTATGGCGTTATCAACTTTGTTTCGGCGTTGTATTTTCTTGCCGAGTTTTTCTGTACTTAGGGGATTGTTTTCAACCTCAATCTTTCCGTTTTTGAACTCTATTAACGTGTATGTGCCGTCAGCTCCAACATACAGAGCGTCACAGGATGGTAACTGCCTCGTATTCGTTTCAGCCGCAAAATCTTTGACAAAAAATTCATCAAAATTAATGACTTGTATATCGGATTCTGTCATATATTCCTCTTGAGCGTTGTTTCCGACTTTTGATTTGCCCGATTTATCTGATGTATCTTTTGAAGTTTCTTTCAAAGAGGCTCTGTATTGCGTTGATTCGGGGTTAAGTGATTTGCCGCACTCCATCATTAACCTCCGACACCTCATCTGCTAAATCCTGAAAGGGGACAGCCAGTTTTTTATAAATTAAGTCTATTTTCCCGCTTACGTCTTTCTATTGCAGAAAAACCTCTATCGCTTTCAGCAAGATAATATACACATTTATCAGTAAGTGAATATTTAGCCGAGTAAACTTGTATAGCTCGAATAAAATACGGGCTGTGCGTTGTTAATAAGATAGTCAGTTTGAATTCTTTTTGCAACATAACAAGAATTTCCGCAAACAGCAATTGCCAGTTAGGATGCAAATGCACCTCCGGTTCGTCAAATATGATAATGCTGCCCTCTTTAACGCTCCCGTTCAACAGAAGAGTTTGCAGGATTACAAAAGTTTTCATACCGGCAGAGATTTGACTAATGTCAAGCGGAGCTTTCAAATTGGGGTCGTTGGAATATCGCGCCTTTCCGTTTTCAAACACCATTTTACCCGGAACTGCGGAACCCAATTTATCAAAGATTTGAGACTGTATGTGTTAAAATGATATGACCCAATAAGGGAGAAGCTCAGACCCGGATATGGTATAATGGAATCACGACAAGACCATTAACCGAAAAGGGAGAACTTCTCATGAACATTTTAACACAGGAAGCCCACAGACGTCAATCGGTAGTTAACCTGGCGAATAGGAAAGGGAAAAGCTGCGCAAGCCGAATGTACGGGGTGTCGCTGTCGAGCGTAAAGCGGTGGCGCAAGCGGTACGACGGGACATGGCAGTCGCTCCGAGAGCGATCGCAC
>JAITKN010000072.1 GCA_031278415.1 Oscillospiraceae bacterium | reverse complement strand
AGTTTCTTAGCCAAAATCTTGTTAAATGTGTAAATATGAGCGTATAATTCTGTGTATTTATGCGGCGTCCTTCTCAAAAACAGGTATTTTTATCCGTTTTTGTGGATGTAGCTGAGCAGCAAAAAAGTAAATGCTTTTGCCGTGCGACCGCTGATTAATTGTCTTGACAAAGTCGCGGGACGCGTGTATAATAGGGGTATGATGAACAACAAACGGGTGATGGCGATTGACTATGGGAACGCGCGGACGGGTGTGGCGTTCAGCGACTTGACGTGGACTCTGCCCGGCGAGACGCTGACTATTCACGAACGCGATATAAACTCGCTTATCAGCGCGGTTGCGGAACTTGCGCGGTCACGGAACGCGGACATCATCGCGCTCGGCTGCCCGCTTAACGAGGACGGCAGCGCCGGAACGCAGTACCGCAAGACAGATGCGCTTAAGCGCAAGCTTGAAGCATTGGGATTCGATGTGCGTTTTGTCGACGAGAGATTTACCTCCATTGAGGCTTGGGAACTTCTGACGCCGCGTGAGCGCAGAACACGTGACAAATCCCGCCTTGACGAGGTCTCCGCCGCCATTATTCTGCAAGACTTCCTCAACACGTTTTATGACAAGCGTGTCGGGCAGATGAAACCTACGCTGTAGCGAAACTTATGTATAACTCGCTCCGAAAATCGCGCGGGAACTTGCGTTGAGCTATTTTATATCCACAACAAGTTATTCAATATATATTATCATAACGGAGGTGCATTATGCGCGAACTAATCCCCCCCTATCCGATGTTCGGATCGCCGGACGCATTTCCCGACTCCGCGGAGAAGCCCGAGGGCTGTGTGTCCGTTACGTGGCAGGATGAGCCGAGTCCAATGGTCGACCTGACCGCAAACGTCGTCTATCAGTCGCTTGGCGGCGAAGACCAACATTTGCAAATCGTCTCGCCAATGGATATGTTCACCATCCCCGGCGCGCCCGCGAAGAAGTATCCGTTGGTGGTGTATGTGCCGGGTTCCGCGTGGCATCGTCAAAACGTATGGATGGCCTTGCCGAAAGCTATGGCAGTCGCGTCAAAAGGCTACGTTGTTGCGATTGCGGAGTATCGCCCCACAGACATCGGTGCGGTATTCCCTGCTCAGCGCGAGGACGCAAAAGCCGCGATCCGCTTTATGAAAGCGAACGCCGACAAGTACAAAGTCGACCCTGAACGCGTTGCTATCTGGGGCGACAGCAGCGGCGGTCACACATCTGTAAGTGTGGCTGTTGATTCACCCGAACTTGTCAGGTGTGCCGTCGACTGGTTTGGGCCGACCGAAATCAGCGTTATGAACTACTACCCGAGCGGAATGGATCATCATAGCGCGGACAGCCCCGAAGGCATGCTGATCGGCGGCAAAAACGTGTTCGACAACCCCGAGTTGGCACAGGCGGTCAGTCCGATGACATACATCTCCGCCGAGAAGCCCGTGGCTCCGCTGCTGATTATGCACGGCAGCAAAGATATGCTCGTGCCGTTCAATCAGTCGGTGCGGCTGTATGAGAAGCTCAAAGAGTGCGGCAAAGACGTACGGTTCTACAAGCTGGAGGGCGGCGGTCACGGCTCCGGCGGCTTCAACTCGCCTGAGGCACTGCAACCGGTGCTGGATTTCTTTGCGGAGAAATTAAAACAGGCAGTGTTTACATAGGATTAAGCAGCGGCAAAAAGCCATCAGACAGCCTATTTCCCCGACAAATTACGTGCGTGGTAGAACAGATATTGCTGCGCCACTCCGGCGAAGCCCGCGAACAATTCTTCCGGAAAGCGTCCGCCGAACTGCTCGCGCTCAACGCGCTTGATCCAAGTGTCACGCGGGAATGCGTCCTTGCGCCCGAGTCCGTAAAGCTGAATGCAACTGTTCACTTTCGCGCCCACTCCGTTAATTGCCCGAAAGTCCGTCATTGCGCCGCTGAACTTCTCAGCCGCGTCGTATATGTACTCGTCACGGTAGCCCAGACCCAGACCCTCAAGCGAGCCGCGTGTAATCTCAAATGGCTTAGGGAAGTGTCCGAACCTCTCAATTATGCGGTTGAGACACTGCTTGATGCGCGGAATATTGTTACACTGGCTGATTATGAAGCTCACGGTTATTTCCCATAGGTCTTGACGCAAAATGCGGATCCCCTTGGCTGTGACCGCCGCCGCGGTAAGATACGGAAGTTCCGCGCCGAGTATCGCGCTGTGATATTCTGAATAGTTGCTGTCGTTATCAAAATACGAACTCCACACCTCGCGGAAATCATCTTCGGAGCAGTCCAGAACGACATCGTTTCCGGATATTTGTGCCGTAAGTACACGCTCAAAAGCCGGAATCTCCCAAATGTTATTTGCGGCGTTATGCCAACGGAAGCATTGTCCGCTGTCCGCTATTTTGCGTAAATCGCAGTATTCGGCGTCAAGGTAAATCATCGTATGAAAACACTACCGCCGCACGAATCGACACCGACGATCAGCGGAAGTCTGTCGAGCGTCAGACGCTTAACGCTTTCGCACCCAAGCTCCGGAAAGGCAATTTCCTCAACTGCCGAAATGTGCCGCGCAATCAGCGCGCCGGCGCCGCCGATTGCGCAGAAGTATACCGCGCCGCTGTGTTTAAGCGCGTCCGTGACGGCGGCGGAAACCTCGCCTTTACCTATCGTCGCGGACAGACCGAGCGCGAACAGGCGCGGGGCGAACTTGTTCATCCTGGCGGATGTCGTCGGACCGCAGCTGCCGATAGCAAATCCGTTCTTCGCGGGCGTAGGTCCGGCGTAGTAAATCACCGCGCCGCGAAGCTCAAACGGAAGTTCCGCGCCGATGTCAAGCAGCTCAAAAAGTTTCTTATGCGCGGCATCGCGAGCGGTATATACGGAACCGGACAGCAGAACAGTATCGCCGGCGCGAAGCAGTCTTGATTTCTCCGGTAAATTGTCAGTATGAAGCTCCATATCACTATCCGCCCGCTAAAATCATTCTTCTGAGCATATCGAATGCCATATGAGCCGCCATAGCGCGGCTGCGCTCACGGTCAAACCCAAGCGGAATTTCGCGGGTATCGAATCTGAAATTAAATGTATCCTTGCCGGATGAACGTTCCGCGGCCGCGATAAATGTATTGCCCTCGCCCTCCGCGAATCCGGTTACAGCTATCGCGTAGTCCGCGTCGAATTTAGACAGCGCGCCGGCGGCCATCTCAATGACCGTCTGTTCGCTGACTGCTGTATGTTCGGCAATGGTTTCCGGCGCAACGCCGAGCAGCTCAATTTTCGCGCGGTCTGAATACGTTACCGCGCTGCCGCGAAAGACATCGGAACACCCGCTTATGTCCGTAATACGCTTAGCGATAAGCCCTCCCGTAACGCTCTCCGCCGCGCAAAGCGTTTTGCCGCGCTCGCGAAGCAGTTTAAGTACGCAGTTTTCCAATGAGCCTATATCTACGCCGTAAACGGCATCGCCGAGTACGGATTGGACCCTTTCAATCACCGGAGCAATCATCTCTTCCGCAAGCGCGTGTGTATCCGCCTTAGCGGTAACGCGCAACTGAACCTCACCCGGCTTGGCATACGGCGCAAGCGTCGGATTGGTGAGGGATCTCATATAATCACGAAGTTTATCCTCCACAGCGCTCTCGCCCATACCGAAAATGAATAGTGTGCGGGAAACAATCTCGCCCATGCCTGCTAACTTTTTAAGAAACGGAGCCGCTTGCTCGTACATCATCTTACGGCACTCACGCGGCGGACCCGGCAGCATAATGACCGCAATGCGCTTACCTCCCAAATCACTATGAAACGCGCACCCCGGCGCGGTTCCGATCGGGTTAGCTAAAATTTCGCTGCCCTCCGGAAAATACGCCTGACGCAAGTTATTTTCCGTGAATGAAAATCCCGCGCCGGAGAACCACGCTCTGACCCGCGCCTCCTCCTCCGGATAAAGTACAAGCGGTTTCCCGAACGCCTTGGCAAGCGTTTCCTTGGTCATATCGTCATACGTCGGTCCAAGTCCGCCGGTAGTGATAATGATGTCCGCCCGATTCGCGGCTATCCGTACCGCGTCCATAAGCCGAGCGTCATTATCGCCGACTACGGTATGGTAATAAACGTTAATCCCAAGCTCTGACAATTTTTCGGAGACAATTTGCGCGTCGCTGTTAACTGTCCCGCCAAGCAGCAGTTCGGTTCCGACAGAGATAATTTCAGCAGTCATAAGAACCTCTCAGTCAATAATTTTCTCAGGTTCGCCGTAGTCCTTACCATAGGTGTTGACTTCAACGGAAACGATGTAAATCTCGTCGCGTGGTTCGCCGTTGGAGTTCACGTCCATACGTGATATTTTCACAAGCTCATCGAAACCGGATTCCTCGTAAATCTTGCCGAACGCGGCGTAACTGCCGTTCAGCGCCGGTTGGTTTGTGGTACAGATGAAAAATTGCGAACTCGCGCTGTCACGATACTCCTTGCTGTCCGGGTCTCCGACACGGCGAGCCATTGAAATAGTTCCGAAATCGTGCGTAAGTTCATTAGACTTATATCCGTTATCGGGAAATTCCCCGGCAATCGTGTAGTCGAGGTCGTTTCCGGACGCGCTCATACCCATCTGAATTACAAAGTATTCTTCAATGCGGTGTACAGGGCTGTTTTCATAAAATCCGCTGTTAGCCAGACTTATAAAATTAGCGACCGTATTAGGCGCGTATTCCGGATAGAGTTTCACCTTGATCCGTCCGCCATCGCTGAACGTAATGGTCGCGACCGGGTCACGCTCGCCGATCGCGTAACACCCTCTGGCTGCCATCAGTATTCCGGGCAAGACGAGCAGCGCGATTATCCTTGTACAAACGACTTTAAGCATCTTAAAAATATTTACGAATTCCGTCCGTCGCGCCGTTCACGTCCGCGCTGATTACAATAGTGAACTTTACGTTGTTCGCCGCGCTGAATGACTCCAACCAGTCAAGGAAAGTCTCCACGGCGTTTACGTCATCGTCAAACGGAACGATTTTATAAAGCCCATCGATGAAAATATGAGTAATGTCAAAATTACCGGCATACAATCCGCTTATGAAGCCTTTCAGGAACTCCGGCGTTTTGAAGCTGTAATCTGATGCCGCGATAAGCCGCGCCTCTCTGGGAATGTCATAGGTAAGTTTACGCTCCTTTTCCAGGCAAACTACATGCCCATGTTCTACCTCTAATGCCGCTTTGACCAACTCAATTAGGCGTTTCGTCTTACCTGTACCCTTAACGCCCATAAGGACTTTAACCATAGGGAGATCCTCCTGATGTATATCTGAATTTCTTACATTGTACCACACGCAGCACACGTTCGTCAAGCAGATTATTTTGAAAGGGGTTACTATTCACTATTCGAGTGTCAAACATTGGTTACAAAGCGGCAAGGAAAAGGGCAAGTAGGTCGTTGGGGGATTTGAGGGCGAGACAAGTTTTGATGGATCGGTGTATAGCTCTTCAAACTCTGTACCTGTCATATTCCCACCTCCAATCTTGCTTGTTCTGAAAGCACTTTCGCTACAGCAGACGGAAACAAGACACGAAAGGTTCATCTGCGGGAAAGAAAGTTTTCAGTTAGCCGTTTCACCTCTTGCTTTGAAATTTGGTGTCGTCATAGCAAATTCTCCTCTATCCAATGCGCAGCGCCGTCGTCGTCGCAGTCGTCGCAGACGTAGTCGGCAACGGATTTGCACTCGTCAATTGCGTTTGACATCGCAACGCCGACACCACATTCGCGGAGCATTTCGACGTCGCTGAAGTCATCGCCGAAGGCGGCGATTTCCGGATATGAAATATCGAGAGTGTCTATCACCGCCGCAAGAGCGTTTTGTTTGGTTGCTTCTTTATGAACGAATGTAGACCAGTTTACATCAGAATACGTTACGCATCGAATATTCGGATAATGAGCGAGAATGACGTCATCGGTAATAGTGCCATCGAAAAACAACACATCCTCCGTGACGCCATCAATGGATTCCGCAACAACCGTATTCGGTTTCCCTACGCTCCAATGTTCGGTGACTTTGTGTTCGGATTCCCTGATTATATACTTGCTCTCTGACGAAATGGCACGTGTTCGTTCAACACATTTCATAAGGGCGTTTGCTGTTGCAACCGGAATACTGCGCACAAACACATTCATACCGTCATATCGGGCAATAGCGCCGTTGTCGGCAACGATGATATCCGGTAAGTATCCGAACATCGGCGCAAGATGTTCGGTAATGTAACGAAAGTCCCTCGCAGTAGCGAACGCAACCTTAATCCCGCGCTCACGCACGCGGCGGAGCACATCAATGGTGTAGTCGCTGATTGTTTTATCACGTCGCAGCAGCGTGTTGTCAAGGTCTGTGACGATTAGTTTGACGTGGGACATTTCAATTATTCCCCCAATGTTGTTATTTTGTAGGGGCTTGACCGGATTAGCAATCAGCGGCACCCCTACAATGGAATCATTATATCACATCCGGTCTTGAAAGTCACGTGCTTTTTCAACAACCTTTTTTTCAAAATTCCCTCTTGACAATTACAATACGGTATGCTAATATGAATGTAAAGAGCTATTGCATTACATAATATTTTTTAGGAGGCGCGGTCTTTGTCTGAACCCTTAAACCAACTCGAAAAGACGGAGCGAGTAAATTTGCTCTTGGATTTCTTCGGCGATTTGCTGACAGAGCGTCAGCGAGACTTCTGCGGGTCATACTATGTTGATAACCTGTCGCTTTCGGAGATTGCGGGGCGCGAAAACATAACGCGGCAGGCGGTTCGCGATTTGCTGGCGCGTACTGTGAAGATACTTGAAAACTACGAAGAAAAGACTCAGGTTGTGTCTCGACACCTAACAGGTATATCGGCATTGGCGACATTGGAGGACGCTGTGTTTCAGCTTAACACGCTTAACCAAAAGCATTTTCGCAATAAGCTCATTTTGGAGCTTTCCAATCGCATGTACGAAGCCTTACAAATTTTGAAAGGAGCAGATGAAGAAGTTGGCGTTTGAATCACTTTCAGAAAAGCTTACCGGAGTATTTAAGCGGCTCGGTTCTAAGGGGCGGCTCAGCGAAAACGACGTCAAGGACGCGATGCGGGAGGTTCGCATTGCGCTCTTAGAGGCTGACGTCAGCTATAAGGTTGTAAAAGACTTTGTAGCTCGGGTTAGTGAACGCGCAATCGGAAAAGATGTTTTGGACGGAATCAATCCGGCTCAGATGGTTATTAAAGTAGTTCGCGACGAGTTAATTACGCAAATGGGCAGCACTACGGAACACCTTAACATATCATCTAATCCGCCGACGGTCGTTATGCTTGTCGGATTACAGGGCGCCGGCAAAACTACAAACGGCGCGAAGCTCGCGCTGCTCCAAAAGTCTAAGGGTAAAAATCCGCTTTTGGCGGCGTGCGATATCTATCGTCCCGCGGCGATTAAGCAGTTGGAAACGGTCGGCGCTCAAATCGGCGTTCCGGTATTTCAGATGGGACAAGAAAAACCGCTTAAAATCGCCGGCGAGGCTTTGCGTTACGCTGAAACGCATGGCAACGACATAGTATTCCTCGATACGGCGGGACGCTTGCACGTCGATGAAGCCCTAATGGATGAGCTTAAGGAAATCAAATCGAAGCTTAACCCGGATGAAATCCTGTTCGTTGTCGACGCAATGACGGGTCAGGACGCGGTAAACGCCGCAAAGGCGTTTGACGACGCGCTAGGAATTACCGGAGTATTCCTTACTAAACTTGACGGAGACGCGCGAGGCGGCGCGGCGCTGTCCGTGCGAGCCGTAACGGGCAAGCCTATTAAATTTGCCGGCACCGGCGAGAAGCTCGACGCGGTGGAGATTTTCCACCCGGACAGAATGGTATCCCGCATACTGGGAATGGGCGACGTCGAAACGCTGATAGAAAAAGCGGAAAGCGCGTTCGAGGAAAAGCAGGCAATGCAGATGGCGGAGCGTCTGATGTCCAACAAACTTACGCTTACCGATTATTACGATCAGCTGCAATCTATGAAGAAAATGGGCGGACTCGGCGATATTGCCGGACTGCTGCCCGGTGTGAACGCTAAGGCTTTGGCGGGCGCTCAACTTGACGAAAGTCTTATCACCCGCACCGAAGCCATTATCCGGTCGATGACGCCTAAGGAACGTAACAATCCGAACATTCTCAACGCAAGCCGCAAAAAGAGAATCGCGGATGGCTGCGGGATGCAGGTTGTGGACGTCAACCGCCTGCTTAAACAATTTGAGCAAATGCAAACTATGGCAAGGCAGCTCGGCGGACTGTCCAAAAGAGGAGGACGCGGCGGCGGATTGCTGTCCAAATTCCTCGGCAATTAACGCTATTTAGACTTATCGCCTTTTTCGGCAATTAACGCTATTTAGGCTTATCGCCTTTTTAGATATACACACTTGAACAGGAGGTGACACGATATGGTAAAAATCAGACTTCGCAGAATGGGCGCGAAAAAGGCCCCCTTCTACCGCGTAGTCGTTGCGGATTCCCGCTTCCCTCGTGATGGGCGGTTCATTGAGGAAATCGGTACGTATAATCCGCTGACCGACCCGGCGGAAGTGAAAATCGACAGTGAGCGAGTAAAGTATTGGATAAGCAACGGCGCTCAACCCACCGATACAGTCAAGACTTTACTCAAAAAGCAAGGAGTGCTTGAATAATGAAAGAACTCTTGGAACTTCTGGTAAAGAGCCTTGTTGATGACAAGAACTCTGTAGTTATTGAGGAATCTGAAACTGCGGGTACGGGTAAAGCGCAGGTATTGTTCCGGGTCAGCGTCGCACAGTCCGATATGGGTAGGCTAATCGGTAAGCGCGGCAGAACCGCCAAGGATATCCGAATTCTGCTTCGCGCGCTCGCAGCCCGAAACGGACATCACGTCAGCGTTGACATAGTGGATTAGATCTTATCTAATCCACTATTGCGCGTGGCGATAAGTCATTTGCAGCCGGCTTTATGTTGCATAAAGCCGGCTTTTTGTCGCTTATATCTAGCTATAAGTCGCTTATATCTAGCTATAAGTCG
>JAITKN010000089.1 GCA_031278415.1 Oscillospiraceae bacterium | reverse complement strand
TCAATGGAAAATCCCGCTGTGAATCAGATTGTGGCGCAAGTAACAGGTTCATATTCTGCATTTGTTAATGCAGATCGTCTTAAATTTGCATATAGCGGAGGAGGTCATACATTTAAGCTGTACAATAATAATACCCAGATTGCAATAAGAACGTAATTAGCAGCAAAGAACACCTCATGACAATCTGTTACGGATTGCCTGAGGTGTTCTTTATTTTTTTTCATAGGAGGTGGAACTCATCAAAAAACGATTACTTTCCTGCACGCTCGCTCTCGTTGTGCTGTTTGCAAACATCCGCTACTATACTGTTGTTGCGGCAGATGGGTTAACAATAACGATTGCTTCGGTTGCGGCGGAACCCGGGGAAACTGTTGAAGTGCCGATTAACGTGTCCGGAAATTCAGATGGTATACTGACGATTGGCTTTCATGTGACTTATGACGCGAGTGTATTGACACTAACCGGTGTGGCACTCGGTTCAATGTTTGACGATACCACTTTTGCCCCTTATTGCCAGTACCCTCAAGCACTTAATTACTCTGAGGGGTATTATGTTCTTGATGATGCGGATCATCTTTCAGCTACATGTGAAGGTATAATGGGCGAAGGTGAATTGGCGGTTCTGAAATTTGACGTTTCTGTAGAAGCTCCGTCTAACATCACCTACAACATAGGAATTGAACCAAATGTTCATTGGTCCGCAAATGATGTTTTGTATGTGGATCTAAATTGGAATGCTGTGTATCCGGCTGACGTGACTATAAATCTTGGTCAAATAATATTGGGTGAGGGCAGCACCACTGACCCAACGCCATCACCGACGCCGACGCCGGATGTCAAACTTGAGCTTGACACGCCGACGCTGACGGCAGGCGCGGATCGGGAAGACGCCGACCTGATGATCTACACGGCGGAGGAGTTCCTCGCGTTCGCGGAAAGCGTAAACAGCGGCGCGGCGAGCTACACGGGCAAGGTGGTCAGGCTCGGCGCGGACATCGACCTCAGCGCGTACCGAGAATTCAGGGGGGTCGGCAGAAATCTTTACGTAAATCCCAATAATGTGAGAGAAGAATTCCCGTTCTGCGGAACATTCGACGGAGACGGATATACCGTCACGCTGGATATGGATGTGACCGCGCCGACCGACGCCGAGAAAGACCTCGGCTTTAACGGGGGAAGCGTATGCGATAGGTTTACCGGCGCGGGACTGTTCTTAGTAACCGCCGGAGCGACCATTAAGAATGTAGTCACACGCGGGAACGTTGTATTAAGATGCTCTCAACAGAACGTGGATTACGAATCCGCCGGGGCAATAGCGGCTTGGGCAATTTCGTCAAGGATTGAAAACTGTGTCAATTACGCGGACGTAACGGTTTACTCGGAAAGATATTATATCTTGAATAGAACGCCTGTGTACAAAGGAGCAGTGAACACGGGGGGAATAGCGGGCTTTGTCTACTCTTATGGTGGATTTTATGGTAATTATCCTGAGCACAATCCCGCCGTGACTCTGCTGCCCGATAGTGAGACAGGTGTGTACAACTGCGTTAACTACGGGGACGTCACCGGATTGGTGAAATACAGCGATGGCGAGTGGTATCCCGGCGGTTTGAATGTTGGCGGGTTAACAGCCAGAGCCCACAATATAATCAACTCCGGCAACGAAGGAACCGTAACAGGCGGGTTTCAGGACGACGGGGACACAGGATGCGTAATGGGGCTTGGCATGGCGGGAAAGATCGAAGGAAGCTACAACACCGGGGATGTTATCAATCATGGCTATCAAGTCGCGGGGATGGCGTCCGGTGTTCCCGGAAACGGCTTGCTTAACTCGTACAATACCGGCAATGTGTACGCCAACTGGGACGGCACCGCCGGCAGCGGGCTTAATTACGCCATGCTGGAAAGCGGGGCATTTACACAGTACAGATATACACGTAATACGTCGGTAACCGCGCGAATAATAAACTGCTATAATACCGGAGTTATTACCGTTAACCCCAAGCTTGCATCCGGTAAAGTCAATTTTGCCATTGACGGCAAAAGCGCGGACGGTCTGTTTGCCAAAGGTATTACAGTCTCAGACTTTGAGGCGGATGCTCCCGAAGATTTCACGCAGAACAGCTACGGCAGCGAGGACACATTTACAGCGGAAATGCTCGGCGAGGCGTACAGGCAGTTCGGCAGCAGGATCGTGCTTGCGTGGCAGGTCGCCAATCCGGCGTATACCGTGAAGTTCACGGGCGGAACGGCGACAGTGACGGCGGTCGGCGAGACGGCGAAGGTCGTTTCGGGCGACAGCACCGATGGTTACGTGCTGACTCGCGGACGCTACAGCTATGCGGGTGACAACGGCGCGGCCGGGGAGTTCAACGTCACGGAATACGACCTGACAATTCCGCTGTCGAGCGAGGTGACCTTCGTCGGGTTGCCGAACGGCGCGGCTCTGACGGTTAAAAACGCGTCGCAGTCGGTGATGTCCGGATCGGAGTGGGTCTACAGTCTGCCGAACGGACGATATTCCTACGAGGCGACGCTCGAAAGCGAGACCGTGACGGGAGAGTTCCTTGTGACAGGCGTTGCGCGTGATGTTCAGCCGCCGCGTTTGGCGGCGCGGCGAACCGTGACGTTCAGCGTGACGTCGGGGGGAAGCTCGGCGGTCGTAGTGGTGAGAGACAGCGACAACGCGGCGGTCACAGCTGCAGGGCAGTTGACTTGGAACTTGTACGTCGGTCAGACTTACAGCTACACGGTCAGCGCGGAGGGTTATGTAAGTCAGAGCGGAACCTTTGTCGTAGCGGACGACGGGAACGCTATTGCCATTACGCTTGAGCGTCAGAGGGTAACCGTTACGTTTTCCGTTTCGCCGACCTATGCGTCGGTGAGTGTGCGGGACAGCGACGACAGACCGGTCGAGCCGCTGACAGAGGGCGGCAAGAGTTACAGTATGCTTTCGGGCGACACGTACAGCTACACGGTCAGCGCGGACAAGTACGACACCGAGAGCGACAACTTTACGGTGACAAATGCCGCAACTCTGAGCGTTACACTTAGCATAACACCCGGGGAATATCCGCCCGGTTGGGACAAGTGGCGGCCGAGCTTCGGAATCTATATCCTGAATTCCGATGGCAAGACCGGAACGCAGATCGGCAACTGGCTGTTCGATGTGGATGCGAAGACGTATGGCTACTATGTCGAAGGTGAGTTTGTCGAGGCGGAGTTCGTTGAGGATTGGAGCGAGGATCCGTTGATTTACAGCGGTGTAGACAGATACGCCAAGCGTTTGGGTGTGGTGAAAAAGGGAATAACAGCCGACAGCATATGGGAATATTACAACGACAACAACGGCGATTATCCCGACATTGACGCGGACAACTACACCTCATTTGATATGAAGGCGCAAACTAACTCGGTCGCCGCAGAAGATCCGTATTTGAGCAACAGTCCGAATATGAAAGGCGGCGACTGGTACAGCATAGGTGAAGATAACGGGTTGTGGCCGTGGTACGGCGTGTTCGATACATTCAGCGGAACGAAACGTTACTATTATCCGGGATACCTCTACGGCGATAATCAAAGCGATGCTCGGTTGGCGCAAAACTTCGGAGAAGAAAAAACGGAAGTTCCCGCGGTACTTCAAATCACAGGCTATAATGACCGCATTTCGAGATTGCCTGCGGATGTTGTTGGTTCGAACCAGAAGATTGATAACGCCGAAGAACTGAACGCGGCAATACAGTACCTTTTGAATGCGGCGGATCAAGAGCGCGCGCTGCGGAACTTCGAGGGGTTGCTTCCGTCCTATGACGCGGATGTTTTCGGAGATAAGTCTGGCGGCATTCCGCTTGGCGGCGACGGCAGCTACTACATCGGCAGCGTCTGGATCGCGCCGACATACAAGGGCATCAAGGTTGAGGCGGACGGCGGCGCTTTTGTGAATTTCGTGAACGCGCAGAACAATAAAGCGGCGGTCGGTCAGTTGGTGAAGTTCGCGGTCAGGTCTGCGCAAGCGGTGGATCGCGTTGAGGTCGGCGGTGAGACGCTTACGGCGGACGAGGAAGGCGTGTACAGCTTCGAGATGCCGGATTCGGACGTCACGATAGCGGTGTATGAAATCGGGGGAAGCACGTCAACGCCGACTGCGCCGCCTTCGGACACCGGCGGTAGAATCGACTATGACGACGACAAGCCGCGTCCATCCGCTCCGAGCGGCGGCGGAACGCTCGAGGCAACGCCGATGCCGACAGCAACGCCTACGCCTACGCCGACACCGAGCGCGGTTCCCGAGG
>JAITKN010000045.1 GCA_031278415.1 Oscillospiraceae bacterium | reverse complement strand
CGTTCCCGAACGATTTTTCCCCACTTTTACCTGATTTGCTGTCTTCCCGCAGTTCGGGCATTTCCGTCCCGCGATTTCCTCTGCTCTTTTCATACCCATATTATATCACATTCCGCGCTATTTGTCCACACCCTTTCATATGGGAGTGGACAAATAGCGCATATTACAAGAAGTCGGGTACAGAGAAGCGCAGTTCGCGATATTTTTAGGATCGCGGTTTTGCGGCAGTTCATTTTTGCTGTTCCAAACGCGCTGCAAGCCGTAGTGAAAGCCGAGTTGGTTATGTAATCAGCCGTGAGAAAAGCGCGTTTCCCGCTCAGCGCGGTTTACGTAGACTTGCTCTCTGTAGTCTTTGCCGCCCGGAACTCCTACAGCGTCCGCTCGGCAGTGTTGGCAATGCCTGAACACACGGATATGAGTCTCGGCGGCGCGGCGGGCTTCATCTGTTTCGTTGCAGGACGGCGGCAGCATTTCCGCCATATTATGCTGAGGAATCAGCGGAATTATGTTGTAAATCACGGCTCCCGCCTCCGCGACGCTCTTTGCGATGCCGCCGATGTGTTCTCCGTTGATCTCCGGCACAAGCACAGTATTTACCTTAACCGTGATACCCGCGTCTGAGACTTTACGTATTCCTTCAAGCTGATTATCAATAAGCAGCTTCGCGCCCTCAGTCCCGCTGAAAATATGTCCGCGGTAGTGTACGCGGCCGCAGATATGCCGCAGCGTTTCCGGATAGATGTCGTTTACTGTAACCGTCAGGGTTTCGACGCCGACGCTGATAACATCTTCCGCTTTATCCGCCAGCAGAAGTCCGTTGGTACTCATACACTTAATCAGTTCCGGAAACTCCTTGCCGATCAGCCGGAACGTCTCCAATGCGTATGGCGTGGCGAGCGTATCGCCCGGTCCGGCGATTCCCACAACGCTAATCTCCGGAGCCACACTAACGGCTTGCCTGACCGCTTCCGCCGCTTCTGCGGGTGTAATCACCTGACCCGTTACGCCCGGACGCTGCTCGGTCGTATTGACCGCTCGGTCGCAGAACTGACATTCTATGTTACATCCCGGGCTGACAGGAAGGTGGATCCGCCCCTTGTTGTTCGGCTTTTCTCCTGTCGCGAAGCACGGGTGCCGAAGCGCCAAGTCACGCCCCCGCGTGAAAACGCTGCGAGCTGCAGACGCGTCTATTTCCGCGATTCTGTCCCTAATCGCTTGAACTTCACTAACCATTATCTAAACCTCTTTGCTCTACAAGTTGTTAAATAAATCTTCCACCAGCGTCAGACACCCCCGATAGCCGGCATATGTTCGGTTAATAACAAGTTTATCGGACATCGGAAACGCCATAACATGGAACTGCGCTCCGGTCTCACGCGCAACTTCGTCCTCCAAGGAACTGCCTACAAGCAGTGTGAAGTCATAACTCTTTATCTTTTGCCGAATCTCATAGTGGTCGGACAGAAACGAGACCTCCGGCGGACGCGCGTATTCCGGGTTCGTCAGCGCGTCCGTAATCCGACGCTTATCACTATCGCGCCAAATCGGCTCCGTCACAATTACAGCCACAGGCGTAAAGCCGTAATCGTCGGCGAGAAACCGCGTAACGCCTATCGCCGTACCCGCGTCCGCCGCGACGACAAACCGCTTCCAACTAAGCGCGCCGATTATGCTCTCAAAGTAATTGTAAACGTACTTTTCCTCGGACTTAACAACGCTGTCGATTATCGCTTGACCGAGTTTCAGCGCCGCGCCTACTTCGCGCACGAACTCCGTCGTCTGTGTCGCGCCGATCGGAACGCCGTTAAACCGTATGGAAGGGACGCCGAAGCGCTCCTCAAACTTCTTTGCCGTGTCTTTAAGCAAATACGGACTCACAATGATGTTCAGCGCCGCTGCCGCCGACCCTCGAACGGTCGCGATTCCTTGGTCGTCGGTGAAAAAAGTATTCACCCGCAGCCCAAGTTTCCGCAGTATTCGTGATAACTCTTCCAGCGTGCCCGACCAATGCGGGTCGTGGTACGGGATCACGCCCAGTAAATTTACAAGATCAGGACACTTCACCGCCGCCGGTTCAATGATATAGTCAAGGAACGTATCCCACGCGGTCTCAAACCCCAGCAGACTGTCGCCGGCAAATCCCGGCGTCGTCACCGGATACACCGGTAGACCGCGCTTGCGATAGTCTTCTGTAATTGCCGCAACGTCGTCGCCGATAATACCGGCGGTACATCCTGTCAGCACGAAGTACGCGTCCGCGTCGATAATCTCAATGGCTCCGTCTATCTCGTCACGCAATTTCCGCTCGCCGCCGAACACTACTTCGCGTTCAAGCATATTAGAACACGGAGACGAAACACTTGATAAGAAATAGGGAGTTCTTAACCCCGCCTGACCGGACTCTCCGGCTGAGGTTTGCATACAGCACCCCGGACCGGAGTGATAAATCGGACACACCCGAGTCACCGCGCTAAGCACATTATTTACTCCGCCTAACACGCAGGTTCCGCGCGGATTTTCTGTTACAAGCGACATTTTTTAATCCTCCTTAATGAACTTAAACGCGTCCTGTCGGTACCACGATTCCTTATACGGCAGACGCGAATGAGGCGCAAGTTTACGGTTAAAGCCGGGGTTCTCCACTTGGTCGGCGATTTTATTCCCGAGGTACAAAATCCCGTCATAGCCCATCGTTGCCCGTTTCGGGTCAAGCACATGCGTAGTCGGAACGCCAAGCCTTGCCGACCACGACGGAACCCCGATAAACAAATCCGGCTTCAGTCTGTTTACCAGGTTTACCTGCTCAAACGGCTGCATATTCGCAATATCCACAACATAATCTTGATGGATACCGTTCAGGTACTCGATGTCCATTTGAGCATCGAAGTCATACGTAGGCGTTTCTAATCCCACAAGCTCCATTTCGAAGTCGTCAATGAGAGCCGCCGCCGCAAAACTTCTTCCGGTGCCGCCGCAAATGAAAACTTTTTTCCCCGCCAGACGCTTCTTGATGCCCTCTAACTGCGGCAGAATTCTGCGATGTTCTTTCTCTATGTACTCCTCCGCAAGTTTCCGCTTCCCGAGCAAATCCGCTATTCCGAGAAGCCACTTATCCGTATTGCGTACGCCAATCGGCATAACCGTATGCGCGAACGGAATTCCATACGTCTCGTCAAGCTCTTTCATAAACTCATCGGCAAATACCTTGCAAATCGAGGTAGAGACCTCCGCGCTCGTAATCCTGCGTATTTTTTCCAGTGAAGAGTAGAATGGAATGTAATTTACCTGAGCGTCCAGCAGTCCAAGCATACGCTCAACCTCCAATTGGTCTTTATAGCTGATAGACGTAGGCGCAAACAAATTCACCAAGCCCTTTACTTTCGGTTGAGGCTCCTGCGGCAGCAAATACTTCTGAATCGCAATGAACGCCGCGTCAAAACCGGACGCGCATATCTTGCTCCTGAAGCCGTCGCAGTGAATCGGCACGAGTATGCTGTCCGTAAGTTTCTGCTGCTCCGCGGTAATCGCGTCTACATCATCCCCGATAATCCCCGAGGCGCACGATGTGAAAATGAATATCATCTTAGGATTATAACGCTCCCGCGCGAGTTTGATCGCGTCAGCCAGTTTCTTCTCTCCGCCCATTATGACATCGTCACGGTCGAGGTTTGTCACTATTACGCGCGGTGATTTAATCAGCGTAACGCCTCTGTGCGCCTGCCCGACGCGATAACCGTCCGCGCCCATCGTCACGCAGCCCGAACATCCTTGCGGCGAATGAATGATGAACACGCTGTCCTCCAAGGAAAGTACGCAAGAAATGGAGTTAATTTGCCGACACTGCAATCCTTGCGAAAACGTGCGGTCAGCGTTTTTCAGACACTTTTTGTTAAAATCATCGGCAAGCCGTAAACTCTTGCCCCCGAGGTCATTGTAGGTATACGGGCGCGACTCTCTGATACCTGAATATGTACGAGCCATAACTAATCCCTCCTGTGATTGCGTTTGCAATTATATCATATACTTAACTTATATGCTTTATATGATTATAAATCAGTATATCACTGCCGCGCAATATTGTCAATAGTTTTTTTTGAAAATTTTTTTGCGCTGAATGGGGTCACTATTAAGCATAGCCGCAAAAAAAAATTACAAAAATTAAAAAAAGTGCTTGACAGATTAATAAAATCGTGTTAATCTATATAATATAGAAATTAACTATGTTTTTGGAGGTACACTGTAATGGCAAAAATCGCGAAATCATTTGTTGAGTTGGTTGGAAACACTCCTTTGTTGGAGCTTGCCAACTATGGAAAGGTTAATAACCTTGGCGCTAAAGTACTTGCTAAATTAGAGTACTTTAATCCGGCGGGCAGTGTTAAGGACCGCATCGCTCGCGCAATGATTATTGACGCGGAGGAACGCGGAGTGCTTAAACCGGACAGCGTAATCGTCGAGCCTACTTCCGGCAACACCGGAATCGGACTGGCGGCAGTCGCCGCCGCAAAGGGTTACAAGGTTGTTCTGACGATGCCGGAAACGATGAGCATTGAGCGCCGCAAACTTTTGGCGGCATACGGCGCGGAACTTGTTCTGACCGAGGGGGCAAAGGGGATGAAAGGCGCGATCGCCAAGGCGGATGAAATTGCGGCGGCTGATCCCAAAGCGTTTATTCCGAAACAGTTCGAGAACCCTGTTAACCCGAAGATCCACTATGATACCACGGGTCCGGAGATTTGGAGCGATACGGATGGCAAGGTTGATATTTTCGTCTCCGGTGTCGGAACGGGCGGAACTTTAAGCGGCGCGGGCGCGTATTTGAAAGAGAAGAACCCAAACCTCAAAGTAGTGGCGGTTGAGCCGGATGACAGCCCTGTACTTTCGGAGGGCAAGGCCGGTCCGCATAAAATTCAGGGAATAGGCGCCGGCTTTGTGCCGGATACTCTGAATACTACTATCTACGACAGCATCATTCGCGTGAAGCACGAGGACGCGTTCACGGTCAGCCGCGTCATTGCAAAGACCGAGGGCATACTGGTTGGGATTTCGTCCGGCGCGGCGGTATGGGCGGCGACGCAGTTAGCACAGTTGCCGGAGAACGCGGGCAAGGTCATTGTCGCGATACTTCCGGATACCGGCGAGCGTTACCTCTCCACACCTATGTTCGAGGCGTAAATGTAATTTGCGGCGTTTCCCATAAAAATTGTCTGTTCCGGAGTGCTGTAACTCGCTCCGGAACAGACTTGCTTTTCAAAGATAACTTACCCGATTCCCTTGGCTATCACGGCTGTGACCGGCAACGTAAGCAAGGACAGTAGCGTGGATAACGACACAAGCCGCGCCGCGGTAAATTCGTCGCGACCGTGTTCACGCGCAAACATAGCCGTAACTGCCGCTGACGGAGTTCCGGCAAGTATGACGCAAGCGGCGAACATAAGCGGCGGCAGATGAAACGGGTATAATGCCAGCCCGGTCGCCGCAGGGAGAAATATCTGCTTGAATGCCGCCGTTATATACAGCTGTTTCTCCTTGAATAGGCTCAGAATGTCGGCGTCCGCGATCTGCGCTCCGATAACTATCATAGCCAACGGGGAGTACACCCCGCCAAGCAAGTCTATCGTGTTTATTATCGGTGCCGGTATTTGCAAATTAGCCGCGAAGAAGAAAAATCCGATATAAAGACCAATCGTCCCGGGATTCAGCAAAGCGTTTCGGAGTACCGTTGTCACGGAACGCTTAACTCCGCCCGGCTTGCCGGCGTTTATTGCCGTAATGCCGTGCGTCCACTGCGCGACTGAGACTACCACCAAGAATATCGCCGCGTACAGCATTGCGCCGTCGCCAAGACACGCGAGTACCAACGGAATCCCCATAAAACCATTATTCGGGTATACCGCGCCGAAACGCAGCACCGCGCGTCGGTCGGAAGGCTCTTTGCGGAACAGCAATTGTGACGCCGCTATGCCTATCGCGAAGTAGGCGAGAACCGCAAGCGCGCCGGCTCCCATTTCTCGAAGTACGCTGAAGCTGCGCTCCAGTTGAAGCGAGGCGATTACTACACACGGCACAATTGCTCTAAGCAGTATGTAGATCAGCTGAGTCAGCGTTATGTCGCTGATTTTCTTCATTTTGCGTAGGGTAAATCCTACTGCCATCATCAAAAACAGGGAAAGTGCCTGTTGACACACCAATAAAAAATTAGCCCACATTGTTAAGATATTCCTCCGCCGCGCGCAAATCCTCCATAGTATTCACACCCTGAATTTGACAGCCGAGGTCGTGCGTGTACACCTGAACCGCGCCGCCCTGTCTTGCGATAATCGCCGGCGCGTCTGTCAGGTAATATTCGCGCTGACTGTTAGCGGGTCGAAGCTCTTCAAGCGCGGCAAAAAGACTGCCGGTCTTGAACACATAAACTCCGGAGTTAAAAAGCGGCGTCATTGTGCCGGAAGCCTCCGCATCCTTATCCGCGGCGGTCAGATCCCGCGCTTCCGTAACACGCTCAAACGCGCCGTCGGAGGAAACGCGTACGCGGCCGAAAGACGACAAGTCTACGATGCTTGAGCGTGTTCCGGCAAGTATCGCGCAATCGAGGTTGCCGTTGCGGTGATATTCCGCGAGTTTAATGTACGTATCGCGCTTCATAAGCGGCATATCGCCGCAACAGACAATAACGTCACCGCCGAACCCGTCCAGTTCCGCTTTAGCGCTCTTAACCGCGTCTCCGGTACCGTTTTGTTCCGCCTGAACAGCAAACCTGAAACCCAATCCGCCGAACGATTCTATGATACTCTCTTTCATATAGCCTACCACTATTATGATGTCTTGCGGCGGGAGAAATCCAAGCGCGTCCAGGACGTAACCGAGTATTGGTTTCCCGCAGAGTTTTCTCATCGCTTTCGGAAGTCCGGCGCTATCGGAGTCAAGGCGTGACCCCTTTCCGCCGGCGAGTACGATTGCTTTTAATCCGTCGGCTGAGTCGGATGATATTCGTATTTCCGCCATTGTCCGTTTTCATCTCTCCATTCAAAAGATTTAACCCATTGGAACGCGTCGCCGGGGTTGATATATTCCACGGTATCCGCAAAGTATTGAGGCGGAACACGCTCATCATAAAGGCAGTATATGTACGGCATATTGTCCGTACTGAGTAAAAGCGCGTTAAGTTCCGCGCCGTATTTGCCGCTGTAAGTCAGCCAAAATGCCGCAAATCCCGCAATCATTGAGAGTGTCAGCACTACGGACAGCATCTTCAACCGCAGCCATAACCAATAGAGCGCGTATGCCTGAAACCACACAAGCGGAATCAGAAGCATATTGGCGCGGTTTATATTCGCGCTTACAAACAGCATTGTCACAAACCCCGCAATCAGAGCGATAAGCGGAATAGGCGACGCTTTACCGCGAATACCGAACACTATTCCGGCAATCGCAAGCGCCAATCCGGGAACGCCGTAAATTACGCCGAACGGCTTAACGCTGTTCCACGGAAGTCCGTCATCTTGTATGATAAGCAGTTTTAGTGTATCAATCCCGTTGCGGAACAAATGAAAATTCATCGTTGCCGCCTGACGCGGTTCAGTCAGCTTCGGCAAAGTGAAAATTCCGAACAGCTTCATCGCGGGCAGTCCCAGCGCGTTTCTTAAATGACACAGCGCAATCGGAAAAGCTACAATCGCGAATACCAATGCCGCTATGAACACATTGCGCCATGTGAAACGGTTCCTTGCCGTGAATATAACCGCCGGAACCGCGAACAACGGCACCCAGACAAACGCGGTTCCGTAGGCGTATAGTGACAACGCAAGCACCGCCGCCCCGGGAATAAGCATCGCCGAATTATTTCGCGCTCGCTCCGCAAAAAACATAGCGGCAATCACAAAGAACGGCAATATATTGCTCTCTAACGCCCAACGCGAAATCATCAAATGCCACGGATTAAGCGCCAGCACCAACGCGAACGCTACTCCGAACCCGGCGTTCGTTACGCAACCGCAGAGGTACGCAAGTAAAATCGCGGCGATTCCGAGCAACAGCATAGGCATCCTAACCGCGACCGGATCCAATCCGAACGCGGCTGCAAACGGAACTGCAAGGTAGCTGTACAGAGCGTTTTGACCGCTGCCCCAACTTTCAAGAAGAACAGGGCAGCTGTTGCCGTTACGATCTATGCCGTAATTAGCGATTGCCCAAGCCTCATAGCCCGCGGACGCCTCGTCCTGATTACGCGCAACGGGCACAGACGACAACAACGGTGAGCGAAACAACGCGCCCGCAAGCGCGATTACGATAATCAAGATTGCTGTCCGCCCGGATAGTTTAACAGTCATTGTTCCCCGTACCAATGCTCGAAAGCGTACGGGCGGCAATTGCCGCCCGCCGCTTCAAAGTGTCAAAACGTGATGACTTCCGACTCGCCGGCAAAGCCGGATATGGTTGCGATTGCGTCCTTGATGTAAAAGTTTCCGAGCAGCTTAGATTCCGGATACATACCTTTCAGCTGCGGGCTATCCGCCATTGCCGCCTCATAGGTGGTTTCGCTTTCGTCCAAAACCGCCGTACCCTCCACGCGAACCCACTGTCCCTTAGCCGGAGCCCACGCGCAAATCTCAAACTTCGGGTGAGCAATCGTCTGAGCGAAACTTGGCTTATGTTTGCCCATACCAAAATAGAGTTTACCTTCGTGTTTCATAAAGAAACCATACGGGCGTACCCTCGGATTGCCGTTTTCATCCGTTGTGGCGTAGAAGAACGTACCCGCTTCTTTGATTAGGTCAAAGACTTTATCCATAGTTGTGCATCTCCCTATAAATTTATTTTACTTGATTGTAACACATCCGCCTGATAAAAGCAAGCAGAATTTTTGTTGCGGGGCAGATAAAATGTTCGAGTATTAAATATAGGTTACAAAAGGGCGAAGAAAAGGTCAAGTAAGTCGTTGGGGGATTTGATGCCGAGGCAGATTTCCCGAGTTTGCCGCTTAACTACGGGATAATAGTAGGGTCATCCTATAATATAATATAATATGAACATCAATGGCAACACGTGGGGCGGCACCGGCGGATATATTAACGCAATTTACCGCGAATATTTTACGCGGAGCTGAGAGCGCGAGCGCGGACGGCGGCAGCTATGCTGAGATGCCGAGTTCGGATTTGAGGGCGGAACGCAGGACGGCGGAGACGTTCAGACCGGCGCGTTCGGCCTCGGCGTTGAGCCACGTCGGAAGTGATACGTTGCGGCGGATGGTTCGCAGATCGTTCTTGCGGCGGTACTCCGCGAAGTCGATGTCAACCAAGGAGACGATTTCGCCGTGTTCGCGTTTGACGCTTGCGGGGTCGGACGGCGCGGGAAGCGGCTTGCCGTCGTCTTGCATATCGATGCCGATAACGCCGATGGCATCGCGAGCCATCGCGATGGCGGCGGCTATGTCTGAGCCGTGGGTGTCGATGTCAAAATCGGGTACGGAAGCTAAATATCCCTCCGCGATTTCGGAAAAGACGACGGGGTATGCGGTTTTCATAAGGCACTCCTTTCGGCGGACTACTTGAGTCCGTTCCGCTTAATGATTTTTTGGGCGAGGATATCGGGGATTTCCTTGTGGCGTTCGATAGGCTCGGAGCGTTTACCGTTAGTGTAAACATCGTGGCTGCCGCCGTGCCGCTTGAAACGCCATCCGTTGGCTTCGAGCTTTTGAATGAGGTCGGTTCGCTTCATCTGTGATACCCTCCTAATGAGTTTATTATACACAACGAATACACACTTGTCAAGCATTTTTATTTTTTAAGCCTGTCTGCCCCGCGCCCTATGCGCTCCCTACGAGGGCAGAGTGTACAGCCGAAGCGGTAAGCCATAAGGGCTTACCGCTTTTACGTCGCGTATTTGTCCGCGGCGACTCGCCGCCGTATTCGCAGTCCGATTTAGATATTTTGAAAAACCCCTTCCGCTGTTTGACGATTTAGTCTAAAAGCGGTAAGCCATAAGGGCTTACCGCTTTTGCGCAGCGTATTTGTCCGCGGCGAGATGCCGCCGGTTTCGCAGTCCGATTTAGATGTTTTGAAAAACACTTCCGCTGTTTGACGGTTTAGTCTAAAAGCGGTAAGCCATAAGGGCTTACCGCTTTTACGCCGCGTATTTGTCCGCGGCGACTCGCCGCTGGTGCCGGCGACCGGACTTGAACCGGTACGCGATTGACTCGCACGGGATTTTAAGTCCCGGGCGTCTACCTATTCCGCCACGCCGGCAACGTTTCAACAGCGACCACTATACCATATTTACATCGCGTTGTCAACAGCAATTTTCCATAGTCGCGCTTTTTAGTGTACGTGTATAAGACATTGGTCGCGGAAGGAGCAAGCAGAGTTTCGGAACATCGTTCGGGTCCCGAAATATCTAAATTGGTCAGCGGCGCGGCAGGCTCTCGCAAAGCAAGAACCTGCCGCGCCGCAGCACTCCCTCAGGTTAGCTGTTCGGTGTGTAGTAGTGCGTCTTGGACGCTTGTTGGACGTCCAAATAGTACCACGCCGACGCTTCAGCGTTATCTTGCCAGTAGATCAGCGACGCTAAGTATTCGCTCTCCGATTCGGGATCGCGTCCGAGCATTCGGTTGACAAGCGCGATAAACTCCGCGCGTGTTATCGCCGCGTCGGGGCGGAAACTCCCGTCATCGTAGCCGTTGATCCAGCCGACTCGCGCGCCGTGAAT
>JAITKN010000042.1 GCA_031278415.1 Oscillospiraceae bacterium | reverse complement strand
TCCGCGGATACAAGGCTCGCCGGCGCGAGCGCAAGCGCCATAACGATTGCCAGCAGCAACGCTAAGGCTCTGTTTAATGTTTGCCGTTTCATAGAAAATAACCTCCGATTTTTTTATCAGTCAGAGCGTTTCGTAATTCGCCCGCGGGCGAATTACGAAAAATGGCATATGCCATTTATTGCTTTTGACCTTTTTCTGCATTATACCACCTATGGTTTTCGCTGTCAAGGATTTTTTTTGCTTTCCGAAAAAATTTTTTTACGACGCGGCATTATTTGACATTCCGGCGCATACGCGGAGCAAAACAATTCGATTTCCGCCTCCGCGCCAAGCAATGCGCGGTACAAATTTGCTTAACGTTCCGCCGTTTTTTTTGCTTGCAATCTTGTATGTATTGAGGTATAATGTACGCAAGAAAGAGACTGCCGGACTGCCGCTGACCATTCGCGAGCTTTTTCTCGACGGCTGTGATAACTCTGAGATAAGAAGATAAGGAGAACATCCGATGCGGAAACAAACTGTCAGAGATGCTGAACTGTACGGCAAAAAGGTTCTGCTCCGCTGCGATTTCAACGTACCTATGGAAAACGGCGCGATTAGCGACGATACGCGGATCGCCGCGTCGCTGGACACTATCAGGTACATTACGGACGCGGGCGGACGCGTAATAATGTGTTCGCACTTGGGCAGACCGAACGGCAAAGCGGACGCGCGATATTCGCTTGCCCCCGTTGCGAAGCGTCTGTCGGAACTGCTCGGCTTCGATGTGCCGCTGACAGAGCCGGGCGGCGCCGTTCCGGACGCTCAGGCGGTGTTGTTGGAAAATACCCGATTCTACCCCGGTGAGGAAGCCAACGACCCCGAATTGGCAAGGAAATTCGCGACGCTCGCTGACGTCTTCGTCAACGACGCCTTCGGCGCGGCGCATCGCGCTCACGCGACGACCGTCGGCGTCGCGTCGGAACTGCCGGCATACGCCGGACTGCTTATGGAGCGCGAACTCGACGCGCTCGGTTCGCTTCTTGATAATCCGGCGCGACCGTTCACCGCGATCCTCGGCGGCGCGAAAATTTCAGATAAGCTCGGCGTGATTGACAATTTGCTTGACATTGTTGATAATCTGCTCATCGGCGGAGGAATGGCGTACACATTTATTTGCGCGGCGAATAAAAACGCTCAAATCGGCAGGTCTATGTTTGACGCGGCGCGGCTGAGTTACGCGGTCGCGATGGCGGATAAAGCGGCGCGGCGCGGTGTTAAGCTGCTGCTGCCGACCGACGTTATTGCCGCGGCGGAGCCGAAACAGGGCGCGAATAGCGCGGAGTATCCGGCAGACGCGATCCCGCCGGACTTTATGGGTTTAGATATAGGCGCCGAAACCCGAATACGTTTCGCGGACGTAATCCGCAAGTCGGCAACCGTGTTTTGGAACGGACCTATGGGCGTGTTTGAAATCCCCGAATTCTCCGGCGGAACGACCGCTGTCGCGGAGGCGATGGCGGAGTCCGGCGCGTTTACCGTCGTCGGCGGCGGAGACAGTCTTGCCGCGGTAAATCGTCTCGGATTGGCGGCGAAAATGAGCCGCAACGCTACGGGAGGCGGCGCGGCTCTTGAATACCTTGAGGGCAAAACGCTTCCCGGTATCGCTTGCTTAATTGATAAGGAGGAACACTAAATGAACAAAGCTCAGCGCCGTCCGCTTATCGCGGGCAATTGGAAAATGAACCTCGCGGAACCGGTTGTATTGGAAGCGATAGAGACAGCCGATAAAACCAATGTGGACGTAGTAATATGCGTACCCTCAATCGCGCTGTATCAGTTGGACTTCATCGCTTCCAAGGCTAAGATGTCGATCGGCGCGCAGGATGTAAGCGCGCACCGTGACGGCGCGTATACCGGCGAGGTCTCCGGACTGATGTTGGCGCATACCGGCGCTGATTACTGCATAGTCGGACACTCCGAGCGCCGAAACTATCATGGCGAGACTAATTTGGTCATCGCGGAGAAAGTTCGGCGGGTGCTTGAATGCTCATTGAGCCCGATTTTGTGTGTCGGCGAAACCTTCGAGGAGCGCGAACGCAATATAGACTTCGACATAGTAAGTCTGCAACTACGCAGTGCGCTCAACGCCTATAACACCAAGGTATTTGAGAGCATAGTAGTCGCGTATGAACCGGTGTGGGCTATCGGCACGGGCAAAAGCGCTTCCGCTGAGCAGGCGGAGGAAATGTGCGAGTTTATCCGCGCCGACATCAAGGCGTTCGCCGGATTGGGCGCGTCGCGGCGCGCGCGTATTCTCTACGGCGGCTCGATGGACGATAAGAACGCGGCGGAACTGCTCGCGCAGCCAAACATCGACGGCGGCCTGATCGGCGGCGCGTCGCTTGACGCGGCTAAATTCGCTGAAATAATAGAGACGGCGAATCGTGGCTAGACCGGTAGTCCTGCTTATATTAGATGGTTTGGGACTGAGCGCGGACGCGCATAATAACGCGGTTACGGCGGCGCGAACCCCTGTGCTTACCGCGCTTAACGGCGGCAGACCTCTCAGCGATTCGCCGTGCAAGCTGTCCGCGTCCGGAGAGGACGTCGGGCTGACCGGCGGCACGATGGGCAACAGCGAGGTCGGACACGCCGTAATCGGCGCGGGCAGGGTTTTGTATCAAAGCCTTTCGAGGATTTCACGCGATATAGACGACGGCGGCTTCTTTGTAAATCCCGCGCTGACGGATGCCAAAACCGCCGAGCGTCTGCATCTGTTCGCCCTGCTTGGCGATGCCGGTGTGCACAGCGCGGCTAAACATCTGTACGCTTGCTTGGAACTTTACCGAAATGTTCCCGCGGTTTTCGTGCATCTGTTCACGGACGGGCGAGATACTTCTCCGCAAAGCGCGGCGGGGTTTCTGCGCGAGGTTCAGACTCGTTTGCCGCCGAACGCGAGAGTCGCAACGCTTATCGGGCGATTTTACGCGATGGATCGCGACAATCGCCCGGAACGTACAGAGGTCGCCTATAACGCTCTTACACGCGGCGCGGGCGAGTTCAACCCTGACCCCGCCGCGGCTGTGGAAGCGTCTTACGAAGCGGGAGTTTACGATGAGTTCATCCGACCCGTTATTACCGCTCACAACAGCAGGATTCAGTATGGCGACACGATCGTATTCGTCAACTTTCGCCCGGACAGAGCCAGGGAACTCACCGGAGCGTTCGCGGATCCCGCTTTTGCTGAATTTGATCGGAAATATTTGGCTCCGCGCTTCATCTGTATGACCCGGTATGACGAAACGATGCCTAACGTCACGGTCGCGTATCCGCCGATTCCCCCATATGAAACCCTTGGGGAAGTCCTGTCCGAACGCGGATTGAAACAACTGCGTATCGCGGAAACAGAAAAATACGCCCACATTACATATTTTTTCAACGGCGGTACGGAACGCGCGTTCGATGGCGAGGAACGCGTTCTGATCCCCTCTCCGAAAAACTTTGCCACATATGATCTGATTCCGGAGATGAGCGCTTACGCCGTTACGGATACGCTTACGGCGCGTATTCACGAGGGTCGGTATGATGTCTTGGTGTGCAATCTTGCCAACTGCGATATGGTCGGGCATACAGGAAACTTCGCCGCGGCGGTCAAGGCGGTCGAGGTCGTTGACGCTTGCGTCGGCAAGATTCTTAACGCGGTTCGCGCGGTCGGAGGAACAGCGTTGATTACGGCGGATCACGGCAACTCGGAGAAGATGACCGATGAGCTTACAAAATCTCCGCATACCGCGCACACAACTAACTTCGTGCCGTTCTGGATTTATAACTCCGACCGCGAACTTGCGCCGTTGGGCAGACTATGTGATATTGCGCCGACTGTGCTTGAACTTCTGGGAATACCCAAACCGCTGTCCTGGACGGGAGTAAGTCTCCTGAAAAGCGTATGAGGGTAATATCGTCGCTGTCATTTGATTTCTGTTTGGCATAAACTTGCGGCATCAGCGCAATCGGTGCCGGATCGCCGCGTCTGCTCGCGACTTCCGCGCAATGATCGAGCGAGGTTCACCCGGTCTTGCGGCTGTACTGCATAAGGTCGCCTCGGAACACGATTTCACCATTCAGTCTCATTAGGTCGTATGGTTTAACTCTGCCGCGCGGAATATTCCAGTCCGTTACTCCGCTTTGCCTCAGTACATGGTAGACGAACTCCGAACAAAAGAAGCTGTTGTTTGTTTGATAGCTTAGGTTAAAAAGATGGGCAAGCAATCCGATATAGTTATATCCGTACTCGGAACGGTTTTGACTGAACAGCGTCAACATTCCGTTGACACGGACGTATTGCTCCGGCGAAACGCCGATCTTCATAACGGTTCCCGGCAGGGTATCGCAGTATTTGTATATGCCCTCGTCCAAACGCTCTCTGCGGAAACAGCCGATGAAGGGATTTTTTGCCCAGCGCCGTCCGAAGCTGAACATATATTTCAGGTCCCTGTCCATAGCCAGAGCGGCGTGTGTGTAAGCGTCTCCGCTTATCCTATGTATAGCGCGTGAAAGTATGGTCGGGCTTTTGGAAAGCACAATGTAAATATTATCTCTGTTCATAATACAGCAAATATAACCTATAACGACTTAAAAGTCAAGTACCTTTTATGAACAAACTGTAAATACTGCCGTTTCGCGGTTACTGCTCGGCTTATTGCCGAACGGCGAGGCTGCGCCGAGCGCAAACATAAGTTTCGGGTGTTCTGCCAAGGTTTAAAGGTTGACCTTTAAAGTCTAAAGGTTATCCTTTAAACTTTGCTAGACATCCTTTAAACTTTGCTAGACATCCTTTAAACTTTGCTAGACATCCTTTAAACTTTGCTAGACATCCTTTAAACTTTGCTAGACAACCTTTAAACTTTGCAGGCCATCCTTTAAACTTTGCGGGCTGGCAACCAAGGTCTCGTAGTGTTCCCCCAAGGTTTGGGGGAACACTACGGAAGTTCCGCGGCGCGCTTGTGTGTGAAGGTGATATGCGCTGTTCGTATAACGGAGAAGTTCAGTTGGAAATTATAAGCTGTCGCGGTTATTTTGTATCCATATTAAGAGCGCGGGAATATACTGGTGCGGCAGCGGTATAAATTGCTTCCGTAAAGGGAAAGATACGCGTAGGAACTTCAAGTGATTACGGCATTGAAAAAACCGTTCCTGCGAAGGGGTGATATAATGACGTCAAACGCGCACGTAAAGCGCGGTGATATTTACTATGCCGACCTAAGCCCTGTTGTAGGTTCGGAGCAAGGCGGAACACGGCCGGTACTTATCGTTCAGAACGACACCGGCAACAAGCATAGTCCTACGGTAATCGCCGCGGCAATAACCTCGCAAATCAATAAAGCTCGGCTTCCCACGCATATAGAGATCGTAGGGAAAAGCTACGGCTTGACCAAAGACAGCGTCGTGCTGTTAGAGCAGGTACGCACTATTGACAAGCAGCGTCTGCGGGAACGCATAGGTCAGGTTGATAATCAAATGATGAATCGCGTTGACAGCGCGATTGCTGTCAGTATGGGAATAGGATAATTCGCCGACGGCGTTTGGCTACCGCTTCTCAGATCTTCGCCGCGCTTTGACGCGTTTGACGCCCGCTAACGCTCCCGCTCCGATACTTGCCGCTCCGCTTAGGATCGCGAAACCGCCGCCGATCGCCCGGTCGCTGACGAAACGTCCAATCGCAAACACGATAATGAACATTATCATTGCCGAGCCGACAGCTGTAAGAAGTTTTTTGTCCGACACGCGAACGGCGGCGGCTTTGGCGCCGATGAATGTCGCCGCCGTTCCGCATACGGCAGCCGTTACCCTCATTTGTTCTTCCGCTATTGTGCCGGACAGCGTCAGGGCGGACGCTATCATTAAAAAGACTACTGAGATGACAATCGCCAGTCCGGCGCCTATAACGGAACTTACCGCCGGATGCTCAAAAATCGCCTTGCGGCTTACTTTGCGGGATGTTTTGCGTTCCATTGTTATAAATCCTCCGGTTGTAATAAAGGTGTTGACAGCTGACAGACGCCGGCGGACATATGCCGGCAACTGACTGAATAATATGCTGCGCTGACGATAAAAATTACATTAAAAAGCAATCATATTATGTGCGTGCGACGCGTAATATTAAACAATTACAACTGTCAACCGAGGAGGCGCACAATGGAAATAACTCTGAACAAGAAAAACCTGCGGCTGTATTATAAGCAAGCGGAGGGCGCTGTAACGCACGAAGAGCGTTCCGAGATCATAGTTCCGGACAGCTTGCCCGACGTAGGACGCGTTATAGATTCGGACGGAATCGCGCTTCTGCGCGGCAAGGATTGCGCGGACGGGAAAATAACCGTATCCGGTATTGTCCGCGCGAATATCGCATATGAGCCGGAAGGCGGAGGCTCTATACGCTCGCTTGCCGCGCAAATACCCTTCAGCGTGGTTATCCTTGACGCAAAGGCGGCATACGGCGCCAAAGTGACGGCAAATACGCGGGTTACGAACATCTTCACTACTCTTCTTAATTCCCGCAAGCTGCAAATAACGCCTGAGATTTTCGTCAGCGCCGAAGCCTATGACCACGCGGACATTTCCATCCCGGACGATTCCGACTGCGACGCTTGCCGCTCGCTTGAATCGCTCATCGAGACCGTTGAGCTTAATCCGATTACGGACATCAGGGAGCGCGGCTTCAGCATATCCGACGAGTGCGGCATCTCCACCGCCGCGCCGCCGATCGCCGCGCTCATTCACAGCTCCGTCAACGTACAGTACGACGACTACCGTGTCGCCGGCGCTAAACTCATTATTAAGGGGGCGGCTGCGGTTCGGCTTGTATACGTAACGGCGGATTCGGGGCTGCTTCACTCCGAGGATGTTTCCATACCGTTCTCCGAGGTCATTGATATGGCCGACGGCGAGGATAACGAGAACAAAACATTCAGCGTCACTCCGGTGCCGACGGGAATATACGTTCAGGAGCAAGGCGGCGATTACGCGAAGTCGGTCAGCGTGGAGATCCCCGTGACGGCTCAGGTGATAGTGCGGAAGAAACTCACGGTGAGCTATGTGACAGACGCGTACAGTACGGCGGTCGAAACGGAGAATCTTACGGAAACGCATCGGATTGTTTGCCTCGACAGCGAACAATCGCTGAAAGATACCGTCCGCGAAACATTACATACGGTGGGTGTGCCGGCTTCAATCGTATGCGCGCGCGTATATCCCGGGGAAATTATTTCCGCCGACGATGGTTACGCTGCCGCGTTCCGCGTATGCGTCACCTATTGCGCCGAGGACGGTCAAACGCATACCGTCTGTGAGAAGTCGCAGGCGTTATTCGCGTTTCCGGACCGCTCGCAAGGCGGAGATGCTGCGGTCGAAGCGGTATTCGGCGACGTGTACGCCGCAATAGTCGCCGGAGGAATCGAAGCGCGTGTCCCCGTCGAGTTGAAAATAAAGATCTTCAGCACACGCGAGCTTAATACCGTAAGCGGCATAACCGTAAATGAGGAATCCGTAAAGAGCGCGGCGGACGCTCCGTCGCTGACGATTATTAAGGTCGGCGGCGGCGATACACTATGGACGCTTGCGAAGCGGTATAATTCCACGCGGAAGCTCATTTGCGAGGCAAACGGTCTGCGCGACTCCGTCAGCGTCACCGACGGAGATGTTTTGATCATCGCAAAGCGCCGGGTATAATATTCGTCAGTGTTCGGGGTGTACCCCGCGTGTCTCGGGGTGTACCCCGCGCTTCTCGGGGTGTACCCCGCGCTTCTCGGGGTGTACCCCGCGTGTCTCGGGGTGTACCCCGCGTGTCTCGGGGTGTACCCCGCGTGTTCGGCGGACGTAAACAGAAGGTTCGGGGGAGGAGTAATGTACGTCCCGCGGCAAGAAAAATCGCGGGGGTGATGTATTCTCACCCCCGCGGTCAAAAAATGCCTGTCGGCAGCTTTTACGTGGAGCTGTTGGCGGGAATCGGACCCGCGAACCTCTTCATTACCAATGAAGTGCTCTACCGACTGAGCTACAACAGCGACCAACCACGTTTGGAGATTATAGCATAGGGGTATAATCTTGTCAAGCACTTTTTTTGAGAATAGACGGAGGTGGAAATATATGCGCACAGAAGCGGTTTCGGCGTCCGCCGCGGAGCGTATCGGCGCTGTAAACAGCGCGGTAAACGGATTTGTATGGGGGCCGGTGATGCTGGCGTTATTCATTGCCGTAGGACTGCTGTTTACGCTGCGAACCGGATTGTTTCAGGTAACGCATTTCCGTATGTGGATTCAAGCCACGCTCTTCGCCATCTTCAAGCGCCGCGACGTTCGCAAAACCGACGACAAGTACGCGATAAGCCGCTTCCAGTCGCTCTGCACCGCGCTGGCGGCGACGGTAGGCACGGGCAGTATCGTCGGCGTCGCGACGGCGATCGCCCTTGGCGGGCCCGGCGCGGTGTTCTGGATGTGGGTTTCGGCGTTCTTGGGGATGATGACTAATTACGCGGAGAACGCGCTCGGGATTAAGTATCGGTTCAAAAACGAAAAGGGCGAGTGGGCAGGCGGCGCGATGTACTATATGGAGCGCGGGCTGAATATGAAGCGGCTCGGCGCGCTGTTCGCTCTGTTTTGCGTGTTCGCGTCGTTCGGCATCGGGAATATGACGCAGGGAAACTCAATCGCCGAAGGTATTCAAAGCGCGTTCTTTGAGAAGTACGCGCAGACATATGTGTTCGGCGGCATAACGGTAGTCAAAGCGACAGTCGGGGTTATCATAATGCTTTTCACCGCGCCGGTAATTCTGGGCGGTATTAAGCGCATAGCCGCTGTAACAGAAAAGTTTGTACCGTTTATGGTGATCTTGTACCTCATTGGCGGATTCGTCGTTATCTTCGCGAATATCGGCAGCGCGGGCAGTGTGCTGAAGCTGATATTCGGGGAGGCGTTTAAGGCGCGTTCGGCGGCGGGCGGCTTCGCGGGCTACGGAATAGCGTCGGCAATGAGGTTCGGGATCTCACGCGGGGTGTTCTCCAACGAGGCGGGGCTTGGCTCAAGCGTGATGGCACACAGCGCGTCGGACGTTCGAGAACCCGTCGAGCAAGGTATGTGGGCAATCTTCGAGGTCTTTTTGGACACCATAGTCGTTTGCGCGATAACGGCGTTGGCGATCCTGATGTCCGGCGCATACGATGTCGAGCGTCATTTGACGGCGCTGAGCGTCAGCGCGGAACTTCCGTCGTCAATGACCGGCATAGAGCTGACGCAGGCGGCGTTCGCGACTGTATTCGGGCGGTTCGGCGCTCCGTTTATTTCGGTTGCCGTACTGATGTTCGCGCTGGCGACAATTCTGGGCTGGAGCTACTACGGCGAGAAGGCGTGGCGGTATATATTCGGCGCGGAGTCGGCAATCGTGTATAAACTTATATTCATCGTGGTGATTTTCTTCGGCTGCGTGTCGGAATTGTCGCTTGTATGGGACATTTCCGATACATTTAACGGGCTGATGGCAATCCCCAATCTGATTGCGATTATACTGCTGAACAGCGAAGTTGTAACGCTGACAAAAGATTACCTCGCCCGCCTGAAGCGTATCGCTCGCAGGTAGTTGTAAGCCGCTTATGTACATCCCAACGTCGCTTATGTATATCCCAACGTCGCTTGTGTGTATCCCCAAGTCGCTTGTGTGTATCCCAACGTCGCTTGTGTGTATCCCAATGTCGCTTGTGTGTATCCCAATGTCGCTTATGTGTATCCCAAAGCCGCTTATGTGTATCCCAAAGTCGCTTATGTACATCCCAAAGTCGCTTTTGTGTATACACAAGTCGCTTGTGTTTATCCCA
>JAITKN010000080.1 GCA_031278415.1 Oscillospiraceae bacterium | reverse complement strand
TTGCGGGGAAAACGCGGTTGCAATAAAATAGACCTCCTTGGAAACTGTGCCTAATTTCGTTGTCCTCCCTTGCGGTATCTGTATACAGCGGCGGTCGTCCGCCTTATTATACGCAGTTTACGAGGAGGTCTAATATACAAGACGATCAAAGCATCATAGACGGGTTTGAACAAAACCGGGAACGATAAGCCCGGGCGGCGACAAGAAGTTTTTCTTGACAACATCTTAAAGCAGAGGTATGATTAAGTATAGCATTGGGAATTGCCGAAGCGTTCGGGATCTGCGGTCGGATGCGGGAGCCGACGCCTTCATCCTACGGGCGCGAAATTAAACGCATACACAAAACAAAGTAATTACCGAGGATACATTTACTATTATGATTGAAATTGCTCTGCGTGCCGTCGTTAAGGCGTTTGAAAGGGACAAAAATGTACTTGATGGTGTGACATTTGACGTCAACACCGGTGAGCGTGTTGGGTTGCTCGGCAAAAACGGCGCGGGGAAAACAACCCTGTTCCGTGTTATCTCCGGCGAATATGACGCTGACTCCGGCGATGCCGTTATCGCGCCCGGAAGCCGGGTTGGAATACTCGACCAGATTGCGAACTACCCGCCGCAGTTTACCGTTGAGGACGTACTCCAACGAGCGCAGGAACCTCAATTGCGCTTGCTGAATCGTATGGAACAACTGCAAAACAGCCTTACAGACGAATCGGCTATCCGCGAATACGACTATACAGCCCGAGAAGTTGAACGCTTAGACGCATATAATCTGGGTGTTGCCCGCGACAAGACCGCTAACGGGCTGAATATCTCCCGCGCTATGCGCGGCGCGCTTTTCAGCACATTGTCAGGCGGGGAAAAAACTCGCGTTAATTTAGCTAAACTTCTGCTTGCGGACTGCGGGATACTTCTTCTGGACGAACCGACAAATCACCTTGATATGAGTTCAATTCTGTGGTTGGAAGACTATCTTGTCAGGTCGAAGCGAACTATCCTTGTAATCTCTCACGATCGATACTTTCTCGATAAAGTAGTTAGCCGCATCGTAGAACTCACGGACGGCAAAGCGACACTATACGGCGGCAACTACACCTTTTTCGCGGAGGAAAAGGAGCGTCGCTGCGCGGAACAGCTTAAACGTTTTGAGCGTCAGGAAAAAGAATACACGCGGCTGTCCGAAAGCGCGTCCAGAATGCTCAGTTACTCCGGAGGGCAGAACCGCAAGATGTCCGTCCGCGCTAAATCCATACAGCGGCGTGCCGAGCGTATGCGGACTACAGAGCGTCCCAAAACCGACAAGCAGCTGAAAGCCTCGTTTTCCGCAAGAGACTTCAAAGGTGATGATATTATGCTTGCCGACGGTCTTTCCAAGTCGTTCGGAGATCGTGTACTGTTCTCCGGCGTTGAGCTTAACATCAAGGGCGGCGACGCTATCGCCCTTCTGGGCGATAATGGCGCAGGTAAGACTACTCTGCTGAACATCATTACAAACCGAGAGCTCCCGGATAGTGGTCGAGTACGCTTCTCGCCAAGCGCTAAGTGCGCGTTCTTGGAACAGCAGGTCAAATTCAGCGACCCTCAGCGAAGTGCCTATGATACTATGCTTTACGAAACCAATTGTTCGCCTCAGGAAGCGCGCAATCGCCTCGGACTGTTTCTTTTCAGCGGCGAGGACGCGTTTAAGCCGGTTAGCGCACTCTCCGGCGGTGAACTTTCGCGGTTGCGTCTCTGTATTCTTATGCGGGAACACATCAATCTCTTGATTCTCGACGAGCCGACTAATCATCTTGATATCGCCGGTAAAGAGTGGCTTGAGAACGCGCTCGAAAACTATGAGGAAGCGTTGCTCTTTGTGTCTCACGACCGATACTTTATCGAGCGTTTCGCTACCAAGATCTGGCTGCTCGAGAACGGCTCCGTTACCGAATATTCCTGCGGATACGATGAGTTTCTGCGCCGCCGTGACGCGGAGGCGGCTAACATCGCGAAATGGACGCGGATTCAGCAAATGCGGAAAGCCTCGAACGCTGAATTTGACGAACCCGCAAGCCGCCGAAGAAATTCCGCCAAACCCAAGAGCGTCGAAAAGAAGCTTGAGAAAATTGAGCGCGACATCTCATACGCGGAGCTTGACTCCACGCGCATCGACGAAGACATAGAGACATTCTCCGACGACTACGAAAAGCTGACTGAGCTTTATACTGAAAAACAAGCCATCCAAGTCAGGATCGATGAACTCTACAAAGAGTGGGCGGAGTTAAGTGAGTAAGCCGCTATGAATTATCAAACCCAACTTGACGCGATAATCGCCGACCTATACGCGTCCCAAACGCGCCCGAGCCTTCTTCTGCACGTCTGCTGCGCGCCTTGCGCGTCATATGTGTTGGAGTATCTTGCTTCCGGCTTCGATATCTCCATCTTCTTCTTCAATCCGAACATTCAGCCGCGTGAGGAATATGACCGCCGCCTTGCGGAACTTCGCCGTCTGCTGAAACTCACAAAGCGCGATGTTCCGCTTATTGAGGGAGAGTACGCGTACCGCGCTTGGGGCGACTGTTCGGAATGCGTTGGTTTGCGAATTCGCCGTACTGCCGAAATCGCGTCGGAACGCGGATTTGACCGCTTCTGTACAACGCTCTCAATCAGTCCGCATAAGGACGCGAAATTGATTAACGAACTCGGCGCGGCAGCCTCCGCAGAGTTAGGCGTCGAATGGCTGCCGAGCGACTTCAAGAAGCGCAACGGATACTTGAGCTCAACCCAAATCTGCCGCGAGCTGAACATTTACCGTCAAAGCTACTGCGGCTGCCTGGCTGCCCGTCCGTAAGAGCCGCGTTCACGCGGACAGAGCTTTCGTTCAGAAATTTACAGAGGTCTATGCCTTAGGCTCACCCGTTTTGTTTTCGGACGCGTCGGCAGTACCGCTGTTTTTCCTTTTTGAGGTATTGGAGCGGCGAACAATCAAAATTGCCGCGACAGCAATAACCGCGAGTATTATCAACGTGAAAATATTCCTGATAAACCACACCAAGAGTGATTGCGCGCCATTGGTTAAGCCGAGCCACGCGTCGCGTCCGGCTTCCGTAATCCGTTCTCCGAGTGTAATCGGCGGCGCGTCAGCCGGACTAAACGCAATGACCTCAGTCAGGTTAATGTTAATGAACGAGTATTCCACCTGATTATCGTATAGCTGAAGAGTGCCGGTATAGCTGTCTATCTCGTAAATGGTATCGGACAAGGCTTTTTCTAACTCTATAATCGCGTCCATCGTATACGCGCTTTCGAGAAGTTCCATCAAGCGATCGCGGCGCGTTTCCGTAGCCGCGAGACGCGAAGCGGTATCGTAGTACGCATCCGTAATATCTTCCGCGCTTCGAGACTTGTACGTTACGTTTCCGATGTTGCCCGCTTGCTGTAAAAACTCTTCATAACTCTGCTCCGGAATACGCATAGTGTAATCCGCGCTGCGTTGGTTGTATTGCCCGTAAGAGCTGTACGCCTTGTCCCCTCCGTATATGCTGCTGTTCTCTATGTAGCCGCCGAAGTCGGCGCAGAGAGCTTCCGCCGCCGAAATCGCGGCGTCGAAGTCCTTCGTTTCAATGGTCAGCGACGCTCGTTTAATCAGCTTCCGAGAACCCTGTGTATCAGGATTCGGTGCCGACGCCGGAATTTCCGGTGTCAAATTCTGTGCGCCCTCGGCAACGTAATCGGCGGCATAATATACACCGACATCACCCTCGGATGACGCCGCTTGAGACGAAGCCGCTTGAGACGCATCGTCTGATGCTCCGCATGAGCTTAAAATCAACGCGATCGCCATTGCGGCGAATAAAACCATAATACGTTTCATATTGCGCTCCTTTCATTTAGCAGACTTCAGTTAAGTCTTAGTCCTCGGCGCTTGTAATCTGCCCGTATGAGCCGTCCTTGCGGACATACACAATAGCAAACGCGTCGCCGTCGTCCACATTCCTGAACGCGAAGAACTGATGCCCGAGCAAATTCATTTGCAGGATTGCCTCCTCAACACTCATAGGCTTAATCGCGAAACGCTTAGTTCTGGAGATTTTGAACTCGCTTTCATCGTCATCTCCGTCATCGGGCAAATACGGAATCGCGGCAAGCTCCGGTTCATTAATGCCTCCGCGAATACGCCTTGAAATCTTGGTTTTGTGTTTGCGCGCTTGACGCTCCAACGCGGCAACAGCACTGTCTATGCTCGCCCTGGCATCGCCGGTAAGTTCGCTGACTCGGAAGAATAAACCACCGACCATTAGTGTAACTTCGACCCCATAGCGGCCGCGCTCCGCCCAAACGCGGATATTGGCATCGCACTCGCCGCCGTCACGGAATAAGCGTTCCACCTTGGAGATTTTCTTCTCCGCGTAGGCTTTCAGGTCGTCCGTGAGAATTGAGTTTTTCTCGCTGCTCTTTTCGTAGAATGTAAATTTCATAGCTGAGCCTCCTTCGCAAACTTTGCTAATGTCAGAATATCACATTCCTGCGCCTATGTCAATCAGAAAATACAAAGATATATGGAGATCCGATCCGCATACGATTTTATCTCGCTTATCCGCGCTTGATTCTCGCTTATGCCGAGATAACTTATCGACTTTGAGCAGCCCGCTTGTTAAGCTTGCCGACCGAATATCGCTTTTAGACTATGCCGTCAAACAGCGGAAACACTTTCAAAATATCCAAATCGGACTGCGGACACGCACAACACCCCGAACGCGCAGGGCGGAGGAGTTTTCACTCCCCCGCCCTGCTGATTTACGCGTTCCGTCGCGCTCTGTCGCGCTCTGCCGCGTTCGCGTTAGCCCTCGATGTATCGCCGAAGGATCGCCGCGACCTCGCTGCGCTTGACGTCGTCACGCGGGCGAAGTCCGTTCGCGTCGCCTTGCAGTATGCCGCGCTCGACCGCCCACGCGACCGCGTCTCGCGCCCAGTCGGACACGCCTGTGAGGTCGGCGTCGGCGTTCGACGCCGGAGATCCGTTCAGCCGCCACAGGATTGTCACAAGCTGCTCACGCGTGAT
>JAITKN010000029.1 GCA_031278415.1 Oscillospiraceae bacterium | reverse complement strand
ATCAAGGCGCGGAGTTTCTGTACGCTGTTGCGTACAATTTTCGGCGGCTGCTCGCAATTTCCGCCGCATAACCCAAGGGGGCAGTCTGCCCAAAGGGGTGCCAAAACCCCTGAATAAGGGCAAAATCGGCGTGTTATACACGCGATTTGAACGGTATTTAGCGACTTTTTTGCGCTGAATATAAAAATTGACCCTGATTCGCATTTTTATCCGAAATTTTTCAACAGACCCCACATTACAATTCGTGCCTTACTGCTTATTTATATATTGCTCCCCAAATTAAACTTTACGCATTTGACCGGTCTTTTCGCCGCGATGCTTCGACTTTCCTGTGTCTTGTGTCGAAAATCCTGCGTCAAATTCTTTGCAAGGTTTAATTTGGGGAACAGCGATAAGCGCACCGAAGATGTTACTATGCAGTTCGGCGGTGAGCGGCAATTATCACACCGAGAGAATTACATCCGCAATACGTTTGGCGGCATACCCGTCGCCGTAAGGGTTTTCGGCGGCGGACATCTTGCGGTACATCGCTTCATCATCAAGCAACCGCGAAACCGCGTCATACACGTCCTGTTCGCTCGTGCCGCCAATCAGCAGAGTTCCGGCGGCAACTCCTTCCGGACGCTCAGTTACATCGCGCAAAACCACTACCGGCTTATTCAGCGCGGGCGCGGACTCCTGGATCCCGCCGGAGTCGGTCAATACAAGGTAGGCTCGGGCAATGAAATTGTGGAAGTTATAAACGTCCAGCGGGTCGGTGAGTTTTATTCTCGGGTGACCGCCGAGGATTTCGGCAGCAACCGCCCTCACCGCCGGATTAAGGTGAACCGGATACACCAACTTCACATCCGGACGCTCATCCGCCGCCCTCCGAATGGCGCGGAATATGCGTTTCATCGGATCTCCGAGGTTCTCTCGGCGATGCGCCGTCATCACGATAAGCCGGGAATCGGCCGCCCAGTCTAACAGCGGATGCGAATACTCCGGCGCGATTGTATACCTCAGCGCGTCAATCTCCGTGTTGCCGGTAACAAAAATGTTTTCGCTTTTTTTGCCCTCCCGAATAAGATTATCACGCGCCACGCCCGTCGGAGCGAACATATACCGCGAAACGGAGTCAATCGCTTGGCGATTAAATTCCTCCGGATGCGGCGAGCTGACATCATAGGTACGCAGTCCGGCTTCTACGTGTCCGACCGGAATTTGCAGGTAATACGCCGCAAGCGCGGCGGCAAGCGTAGTCGTCGTATCCCCGTGAACAAGCAGAATATCCGGGGCGTTTCGCGTCAGAACCCCGCGTATTCCGCTGAGTACGTTAGCTGTTATATCAAACAGCGTTTGGCGCTCGGTCATCACGTTCAAATCGATGTCCGGAGTAACGCCGAACACATTCAGAACAGAGTCGAGCATTTCGCGGTGCTGACCGGTTACACAAATGACAGTTTCACATTCGCCGCGAGCCTTAAGCTCAAGCGCCAACGGACACATCTTAACCGCTTCCGGCCGAGTTCCGAACGCAAGCATTATTTTCCTCATCGTCAATCTCCCCCCTCGCGCTAACGGGTTCAGCCGTCTCAAGTCTTTGCGTTATGGCACAGCGGAACGCGAATGTCATTTGTAATACGCCAACCGACGCTCGGCGACTCTGAATCCATTCTCTACGACCGAGTTCATAATCAGGTAGAAAACGCCCGCCATTACGAACGGAATTACGCTGACTGCGCCGTTAGCGGCCTTCGCCGCCGCGTCGAACATCTCCGCCACCGCGATTACCCGCGCAAGCGCGGTATCTTTAACCAGTGTCATAAACTCATTGCCCATCGGCGGCGTGATTCTCTTGACCACCTGCGGGAATATGATTTTGAAGAATGTCTGGCGGCGTGTAAAGCCCAAAGCCGCCGCCGCCTCATACTGACCCGCGCCGATACTTTCTATACCGCCTCGATATATCTCCGCAAAGTACGCGCTGTAGTTCAGCGCGAACGCGGCTATCGCCATAGTGAAGCGGTCGGAACCGCGAATCCCGAATATATAATACGGTCCGAAGTAGAAGAAAAAGAGCTGCAGCATAAGCGGCGTTCCGCGCATAATCAGCAAAAATGCTCGAATCGGAGCGTTTATGACTGTCCGCTTGCTGATTCGACCCGCCGCAATCAGCAGCCCCAAAGGCAGCGCAATCAACAGCGTCAGTCCGAATATTGCAAGCGAAACGCTCATTCCGCTGAGCATAGACCTAATCAATGCCGCGTAATCTAATGTTTTCATAACGTCAACCAACCCCAAACGTAGGGGCGAATGATTATCCGCCCCCGTGATCCCGCTTGCGCGTCCAACGCTTACCGGATGATAGTCACATCGGCGCCGAACCAATCCGTGCTGATGCTTTCGATTGTGCCATCCGCTTTGAGTTCGGAGAGGGTTTTGTTGACCAGTTCCGTAAGCGCGGTGTCTTCTTTACGGAATCCTATAGCGTATTCCTCTGTCGCGAGTGCCTCTTCAATGACCGTCCACGCCGACGCGCCGCCGTTTTGAGTTATGTACCAGTTCGCAACAATGCTGTCGAGCAGTATCGCGTCGGATGTGCCTTGCTCTACGTCCATAAACGCGAGCATATTGTCGCCGATGGTGTTCACGGAGCCGAGGGATGCGCGGAACTCGTCCGCACCGTTCAGCGCGTCTTCGGCGGAACTTCCCGCTTGCAGGATGAGCGACTTGCCGGCGAGTTCCGCAAGCGTTGTGATTCCGCTGTCCGCTTTGACTACCACTACTTGTTCATTGTTAAGATAGGGAACAGAAAGGCTCATAGCCGCGTCGCGCTCATCGGTTTTTGTCATACCATTCCAAATGCAGTCGATACTGCCGGAGTTAAGCTCCAGTTCCTTGGCGTCCCAGTCAATCGGTTGCAGTATAAGTTCCCAGCCAAGTTTCTCGCAGACCGCTTTGGCGACGTCAATGTCGAACCCGATAATCTCCCCTCCCTCGTCAGTATAGCCCATAGGCGGGAATGACGCGTCAAGGCCGAGTATAAGCGACACGCGCTCGGCGGAAGTGTCTTCGGCGGTCTCCCCGGAATCCGTGATGTTGCCGTCATCGGAATTTTCCGAGCTTGTACAGGCTGCGAACAGCGTGAAGCAGAGCATCAGCGCCAACAGCAAAGCAAGATTTTTTTTCATACGTATTACTCCTCCGGTTAAAATATTGGTATTATAAGGATTTTAACACACAAAATTGCCGTTGTCAAGCTAAACGCAGTATTTGGCATCCCGATTTTCTGCGTTGTCAAATGATATGACCCATTTGGGCATTTCGAGGAGATACAAGATATGGTATATCGAGGTTGGAAGCCTTTTCCGCCTACGGCTCCAAAGGCTTCCAACCTCGGCGCGGCGGTTCAGACCGCTTGTAATTTCTCTCTGAGCAGGGTCAGCGGACTTTTTCTCTCCAGTGTCCTCATAGTTTTGCGGTTCGTCCATCGAAGATGTTCTCGCAGTTTTTCGTTCAATTCCTGAACGCTCCCGAACTTATCCCAATCGTAAAAATATCGCTGGTCGCTGCGATGGCTGCGCTCCACTTTTCCGTTGTGCCACGGCGTTCGCGGCGGGATGAGCTTGTGGGCAATGTCCGCTTCCTCCAACGCCACATCAAACGGGCAGGGCGTTTCATTGCTGATGAATTTGTACGTGAACTCCGTGCCATTATCTGTTTGCGCCGTTTGGATTTTGAACGGAAACGCCTTTTGCAGCATTTTCAGGAACTTCACCGAATTCTCCGGCGTGTGTTCCTCAAACCCATAAATAAACCGGTAGCGCGTACATTCATCAATCGCCGTCCATTGATACATATGCTTCCCGTCCCGCTTC
>JAITKN010000100.1 GCA_031278415.1 Oscillospiraceae bacterium | reverse complement strand
GATCCCTATCCACTCCGTCCATGGGATGATGCGCTCTATCTGCTCCAAAAATGCTTGCTTGCGTGTTCCGGCTTGCGCCAACTCGTCGCTCAACGCCGACAGGCTCATTTGTTTGTTCAGGGGTTTATTTTATCACGTCTTTTCCCGCTTTGCAACTGTGCGGTGTTGCCCTATTTTAATTTCGCAAGAGGTCTATTGATCCAGATACGTAACATCCGCGTTTAGCATACTCAGGAAATAATCTATACGTTCATATCCGCGTTTGATATGTTTTGTGCCGCTGATTTCCGAAGTTCCGATTGCGCCCAAGGACGCTACCACCAAGGCGGCTCCCCCGCGAAGGTCAGGCGCAACGGTATTAGCGCCGCGAAGTCGTTGGACTCCGTGTACGAACGCGGTTTTGCCTTCAACGCTGGCGTCCGCGCCTAAGCGTAAAAGTTCTTCAATGTGGCGATAGCGGTTTTCAAAGATGTTCTCAACAAATACAGTCGTACCCTCCGCTTTGAGACTTGCGGCAAGGAGCGGCGGCTGTGCGTCGGTAGGGAAGCCCGGATACGGTTTAGTGGAAATCGGCTTGCATGCCTTAAGTCGCGCGGGGCTGAATATGGTTGTTCCGAGGTCGGAAGATGTGATTTCGCAGCCCATCTCACGCAGGGCGCTTATAACCGGTAAGAGGTCGTCTGCTATAGAGCCTTTAAGTTCGGCACTTCCGCCGGCAGACGCTACGGCGGCAAGATAAGTAGCCGTCACTATGCGGTCAGGGATAATAGTATGCTCCAATGAGGCATTGTCGGATGGTCCCGGAGAATAATCAATCGTTATCATACCGGTTCCGGCTCCGGTACACACCGTGCCGATTTTATTCAGGAAGTCCGACAAGTCCCGAATTTCAGGCTCTCGCGCCGCGTTGATGATGTTCGTTCTTCCGGGAGTACGCGCCGCAAGGAGCATAGCGTTCTCCGTTGCGCCTACGCTGGTAATGGGGAAAGAGATATTACGCACGGAGCGAGTATTCCAACTCTTCACCATTCGTACAGAGAGCTTGCCGCCGAAATTTTCCACCTCTCCGCCGAATTCCCTAATAGCGTCAATATGTAAGTCGATAGGCCGCGGACCAAGCTCGCACCCGCCGGGCGCTGACAGCTCCGCCGCCTTGTTCATTGCCAGTATCGCGCCGAGAAACACAACCGACGACCGCATTTCCCTCATAAGCGAATCCGGAATTTCGTTGCACGTGATGACAGATGACGCGATAATGACATCGCGGCCTTCCCGACGCACTTTCCGCCCAAGGTGTTTCAGGATATTGATTGACACTTCAACGTCTCGCAGCCGCGGGCAGTTATGTATTACCGTTTCGCCGTTAGTTAACATTGCCGCCGCCATAATAGGTAAAACGCTGTTCTTTGCGCCCTGAATTTCTATTGAGCCGCTTAACTTTCTGCCGCCGCTCACGCGTAAAATCTCCACACTTGATGCCCTCCATTCGCATTGGTACGCCATAATATGCGCAGAGTTCGGGAATCGTGAGAGCTTTGAGTAAAAATTGTTTACAAATTGTTAACGTTTTCCTGTTGCGCTACGCGCCATTATTAGTTACAATCCCGTCTCGACAGTTTAGCAAAATAGAAGAGGGGGAAATGCCCTAAATATCGGACTTTGCTCTCTTTTTTGGTGATAGTCTAAATAAGGGTTGATATCAGCCGCTCAAAAAAAATATTAGTTTTGTGCTTGACATAAGAATTGCGGGGGTTTATAATAGGGTCTGATAATAAGAATAATAAAGAGGGGGATCATACCAATGGCATATATGCCGATTGATAAGAGCAAGTTTTATCTGGATAAAGCAAAGATGACAAAAATTCACGATTTGTCGAATCCGTGGGGAGTTGACACTCCGCTTTGGCCGTTCCCGGGAGCGCGCCAAGATTTACAATTCCCGCGCGGACAGTATCTCGGACGTTTCCATAAGCGTACAATGACCTATACCGGAACTCTGCACGCCGGCACACATATGGATGCGCCTAACCACGTTCTTCACGAGGAAGAAGTCGACCGAGCGCGCTATGGTTACAGCCTTGACGAGATTCCGTTGGAGCACTGCATTGGATCCGGAGTGATTCTTGATATGCGCCACTTCTACGATGAGTTTAACGCCAAGTGGGACGCCGCGGGCGGAGATCCGAAGAAATTCGGCGATATTTGGCACGAGCTTACTCCGGACGACTTTGAGAAAGCCGCCAAAAAGGATGGGCTTGACATTCGCGAAAACGATTGGGTTGTGGTCAACACCGGATTCCACCGCTTCTGGCGGAAGAATAACGACAAATATTACAACTATTATCCCGGTATGGGACCGGACGTGGCAAAATGGTTGATTTTTGACAAACACATTAAGGGAATCAGCGGTACGTGGGGCGCAACGGATGCTCCCCTGTGGCATTATCCGCTCAAGGAGCAAATGCCGTGGCTTGATACCGCGTACAAGGAGGCTACCGGCCGCGACGCGGCGGAAAAGTTCCACGACTATGAGCCTTGTCACCGCCTGTTTATGCAGAACGGCGTCTGTACCGTTGAGAATGCGGGCGGCAATATTGACGATTGCACGGGCAAGCGCATGACCATCGCGGCATTCCCGTTCCGCTGTGAGATGGCGGATGGGGGATTTGTTCGACTTGTAGCGTGGGAACAGGGAAGTTTCTGATTCTATAAGCAGACAAAACCCGGGGGGACGCGCACAGCGCGTCCCCCGTAAGTGTGGGTATCTCAAACGTGAACAGACCTCCTCGGAAACTGCGTATAATAAGGCGGACGACCGCCGCTGTATATGGATACCGCAAGGGAGGACAACGAAATTAGGCACAGTTTCCGAGGAGGTCTAATATATAACTTTAAGGAAGTTAACGATGAAAACACTAAATGACGTCAAAAAAGTTGCCGTACTCGGAGCGGGAACAATGGGACCCGGTATTGCGCAAATGTTCGCGATCGGAGGCCGCGAAGTAACGATGTGGACCCGCAGCGAGGACACACGCGACAAGGCTGAATCTACACTGCGCAAATCGCTGGAAACATTCGCGGAGGAGGATTTAATAGCGACCGAAGATGTAGAAACAATCTTTGCCCGAGTTTCTTTCGCGCTTACCGTTGAAGACGCGGTCAAGGGCGCGGATTTCGTTCAGGAAACTATTGTGGAGAACAAGGACGCGAAGTCGGAGCTGTTTAAGCGGCTTGACGACATTCTGGCTGACGATGTAATTATCGCCAGCAACACATCAGGGCTGAACATCTTTGAGCTGATTCCGAGTCGGCGTTTGAAGCAAGCGGTTATCGCCCACTGGTACGCGCCGCCGCAATTGATTCCGCTGGTTGAAGTCGTTAAGGCGGAGCAGGCGCCGCAAGAGTTCGCGGATGTCACCGTTAAACTTCTTGAGGCTTGCGGTAAAACTCCCGTGCTGATGAAAAAATTCGTGCGCGGTTATATCGCCAATCGTATGCAGATGTGCCTTAATCAGGAGGTATTTCATTTGCTTGATAACGGATATTGTTCTCCTGAGGACATCGACCTTGCGGTTAAGGCGAGTTTTATTCCGCGCGCCGTGGTACTTGGAATATGTAAGCGCATTGACTTCGGCGGTGTAGATATGACGGCGAACAACTTCCGAAATCAAAGCTATACTCCGCCCAATATCACGGATATGCCGGATGTACTTAAGACTATGGAAGCCAACAATGAACTTGGGCTGAAAACCGGAAAAGGTTTCTACGACTACACCGGTCAGGACAAGCAGGAACTTCTTGCTAAACGCGACAAGCAACTCTTTGAAATCTTCAAAATCGCGGACAAGTTTATGAAGGACCCGGTGTAGCTTAGATTTCAAAGCTGAACCGCTGAATTAAGTTAAAATTCACAGCAGGGCGCGATGCGCGGTCTGCAAAAACGAAAGGAAATTACGCGATGGCAAAGTCTAATAAGATTATGATTCAGGTCTGCTTGTGCGGAGCCGGAACGAAGAAAGAGCAAGCGCCCACCGTACCCTACAATGCGGAAGAGCTTTCCACCCAAATTGTGGAGTGCGCTAAGGCAGGCGCCTCAATCGCCCACATTCACGTGCGCGAGGACAAGCTTGTTGATGGTGTAATGCAAATCGGATACAAGTCAATGAGCCTTGAAAAATTCACCGAGGCGGTTGAGACGACACGCAACGCTTGCAAAAAGGCGGGTGTGGACATCATTATCAACCTGACGACTTCCGGCGGCGAGTATGAAGACTACAAGCGCCTTCAGCATCTTGGCGCGTTAAAGCCCGAAATGTGCAGCTTTGACCCGAACACGATTAACTGGGCAAACAGCTACATTTTTGAAAACAGTCCCCGCTTCCTGAATCTGCTCAGTCAGGAGGTTGTCAAGCACGATGTTAAGCCGGAGTTTGAGGTGTTCGATACCGGTCACATTGACAGCGTTATGTATTACGTGAATAAGCACGGCATTCCGAAGCCTCCTCACATTCAGTTCATTATGGGCGTAGGCGGCTCAATGCCCGGCACGACGGAGAACCTGGCGTTTCTGGCAGGCAAACTTCCGGAGGGCGCGACTTGGTCGGTTTCGGGAATAGGGCGTTGCCATATGGATATGATGCTTGGCGGTCTCGCGCTCGGATGCGATGGATTGCGCGTCGGATTAGAAGACAATATCTATATGTCACGGGGCGTAGTAGGCACTAATCTGCAGCTTGTTGAACGCGCGGTTAAGCTGTCTGAACTTGCCGGACGCGAAATCGCCACCGCTGACGAAGCGCGTGAAATTCTCGGTATAACGCGCAATTGTATCCGAGACGGCAGCACGGAGGCTCCTACTTTCGCCGCGTAAGCGTTGTTAACTCGATCGGGGCGCGGCGTTAATGCCGTATCCGCGAATAAAATAATTTCAAAGAGGGAGAATTTCAATGGCAAAGAACAAAATCGTTACCGTTGAGCAAGCTATGGAGCATATCCGGGACGGCTTGACGGTTATGATACCGGGATTCGTTAATGTTGGTGTGCCGGAATACCTTATTAAAGGTATGATTGACAAAGGCATTAAATCCATTAATGTTATCTCCAACAACACGAGCGTTAAAGGACGCGGAATCGGACTTTTGGTACAAGACCGCCTGATTAAGCATATCACATGCTCGCATATCGGTTCCAATACGGAAACAGTTGAGCAGGTAGTCAACGGCGAACTTGATGTCACATTCGTGCCGCAAGGTACGCTTTGTGAGCGCGTCCGCGCCGGCGGAGCCGGAATCGGCGGAATCCTCACGCCTACGGGTTTGGGAACACCCATTGCGGACGGCAAGCCGGTTATCAACGTTGACGGCAAAGATTATCTGCTGGAAAAGGCGCTTCGCGGCGATGTCGCGCTGATTCACGCTTGGAAAGCAGATAAGATGGGCAACGCGGTATATCACCGCACAGCGCGTAACTTCAACCAAATCTGGGCTGCCGCCGCGGATTGGGTTATCGTTGAGGCTGAAGAGATTGTCGAGGTCGGAGAGCTTGACCCGGATATGATTATGACTCCGGGCGCGCTTGTAGACCAAATCGTAGCGTTACCTAAGGAGGGTCGATAAAATGGCGGATATTACAGGGCGCGACCTTATCGCGTACCGCACCGCTCGCTTCTTTGAAGACGGCGATGTGGTTAATCTCGGCATCGGAATGCCTACAAAATGCCTTGATTTTTTGCCGGACGGCATTGACGTTTGGGTTGATACCGAGAACGGCGCGATCGGACTTGCCGGCGCTCCGGCGGAAGGCGAATGGACAGATCCGGACGTGGTTGACGCGGCGGGCGCGGTCAGCAAGCTGCGCGTAGGCGGTTGCTGCTTCGACAGCTTCACGAGCTTCGGCTACATTCGCGGCGGACATATCGCCGTATCGGTACTCGGCGCGTATGAGGTAGACCAAGAGGGCAACCTTGCCAACTGGATGGTACCCGGCAAGACTGCCGCAGGAATGGGTGGCGCGATGGATTTGGTCGCCGGCGCAAAGAAGGTCATCATTATGACGGAGCATTGCGACAAAAAGGGCAATCCGAAAATCCTGAAAAAATGCACGCTTCCTCTGACCGCCGCGAATGAGGTTGACTACATCGTCAGCGAACTCGCCGTTATACATAAGACGGACGCGGGACTTGTGCTTGAGGAACTGGCTCCGGGCGTCACGGTTGACGAAGTTGTTTCCAAAACTGACGCCGACCTGATTATTCCGGAGAAAATCGGCAGTATGATATAAAAGTCAATAGTCTGAGGGTTTGTGTGACAACGAAAGAGCCTGAAAAATATGCGATAGCATTTCTCATAGTATTTTTGGGCGGCGGCTTTCTGATTTTCTCACATGTTTTTCTAACCTTATTTTTGAATATTCAAATACTGCGGAGCGTTAGCGCAAATTTAGATTCTATGTTTATACGCTTTGTCCGGGGGATAGCTTCTGCGGTTTTGGGTCTGCTTGCGTTAATCGCTGAACTAAGCGGCAAATAGCTCCGCAGAACATTTTGGGGAATTTGGATTTGAATAACAAATTATATTAAAACAAATTGGAGGCGATTTTTACGAATATCCAGCTTATCATAATCGTTTTGTATTTCGCGCTTACGGTGGTCGTAGGGCTGTTGGCAATGCGCAAAACAAAAGGTTCAGACTCTTTCCACGGGGTGGCAATGGGAATGTTCGCCATAGTCGCGGCATCAGCCGGGGAATGGCTCGGCGGAACGTCAACGACCGGTGTCGCGGAGTACGGGTTCGACTACGGTCTTTCGGGCGCGTGGTACACGATTTCAAACGGCATAGGAACTATGTTTCTCGCGTTGCTGTTCGCTAAGTTGTACCGCAGTTTGAATTCCGTTACGGTGCCGGGCATCATTGAAAAATTCTTCGGCGTTAGGGCTCGCTCCGTCAGCAGTGTTCTGCTGACGATAGTAATGCTCGCGGTCGGCTTGTCTCAGATGATAGCCGCCGGAAAGCTCGGCGAAAGTCTGCTCGGGATACCTTTTGTTTACAGCGTAATCGGATTCGCCGTAATATTTATAGTTTACACGCTCGCGGGCGGTATGAACGCGGTTGCCAGTACAAATAAGATTCATTTGTTTGTTATGTACGGAGGCGCGATCGTCGCGGTCATTTTCGCGGTTGTAAAACTCGGAGGACTGTCGGAAATCAGCACAGCGTTGGGGACGGTTTCCGCCGGTACTCAGGCGGCGATTGACGGCGCTAAGGCGGTTGCGGAAACCGCGGGCAAAACGCTGAAAGTGTCTCCGCAGGGCGACGCGTCGCGATACTTCGGTATGATGACCATCGGCTTTACTAAGGTGTCCTCGTGGGTGATTGCTTCTCTGCTCGGCGCGTGTACCGCTCAAGCGGGAATTCAGCCTATACTGGCGGCCAAAAACGTTGCGACGGCAAAGAAAGCCGCGATTATTACCGCGTTCGTTTGTGCGCCTTTTGGGCTTTTGACGGCGTTTCTCGGCATAGTCGCTAAAGCGCTGTTTAACAACGGAACTATGGTTTATGACGCAACCGGCGCTTTGATTAACGGTAAGTCCGCGCTGCCGACGCTGATGATGAACATACACGATAACCCCGCGGTCGGCGGGATTATAGGCGGAATTGTATTGGCTTCCATATTGGCGGCGATCTTGTCAACGGTGTCGCCGATTATTCTGGCAAGCGGCACTATGATTACAAAGGATCTATACCAACGGGTATTCAAGCCGGAGGCCACCGATAAGGAAGTGCTCAGAATAAGCCGAGTTACCACGGCGCTTTCGGGCGTAGTTTGTACGATTGGCGCAATCGCGCTTGTAGAAATGTCGGCGGTGTTGGATATCGTCTATGCCGCGTATTCTCTGCGCGGGGCAATATTCGTTATAGTGCTGCTTGGGATTTACTGGAAGTTAGCGTCCGAAAAGGCGGCGTGCCGGAGTATGATATGCACCGGCGTAGTCGCGGTATTCTGGAAAGCGTATAACCTTGTCAACTTCAAAGAGATAGTTAACGGCGTTGAAACCGTGGTTCATCATTACCCGATTGCCGACTGGATTTCCGAAACATACGCGGCGGTGATTGTCGCGGCGATAACTATGGTTCTGCTGAGCTTGGTGTTTCCCAAGAAGGACTCCGCCGCGAAAGCGTAACCCGGGCGTTGCGGACACTCCTTAAAATCGCGGCGGAATCGGTCTCCAAAAAGAAGATATTGCTTCCATCGAGCCCGATAAGTGCCTTTATGTCTTATTCGCTCGAAAGTAAATGTCGGCGCTGTGGTCTATATGCACAAAAAAATCTCAAAATCCGAAGAAAAGATTGTGCATTTTACGAGCGTAAAAATGAAAAATTTCTCTTGACAATCCTACGATTACGTGGTAATATAGGAGATGCAAGCGAAAGTTGTTGTTAAACGGCATATGCCGTTTAACAACACGTGGCTGTGAGTACTCACAGCCGAAAGACGCTTTAACTAAACAAAGAACTTCCTCACGCGCCGAGTTTCATAACAACGCGCAACACGAAACGGGGTGAGATTCCCCGATGAGAAGGTCACTGTGATACCGTCGTCAGAGCGGGTAAGTCAGGAGTGGTGAGGAAGTACCCGCCCCGCCATGTCCCGGGTGATGGTCTGAACGCTGAACATTACGGCGCGCTCAAACTGTCAAGAGACATTTGAGCGCGCTTTTCAGCTTGCTCAAAGAACGCGGGCAGCTGTCAGGCGCAACCGAAGCCGTTCCGTCTGCGCCTGACGGAAGACAATCGCGATGAACGGCGAAATTTATTACAATAAGGAGGACAGCAGATTGAAAAGATTTGCAAACAGGAAATCGCCGGTAATTGCTCTGGTAATCGTCTTGGTGCTTGCGTTGAGCGTCGCCGCGCTCGCCGCGTGGCCGAGCTTCCAGAACGATAACAGCAACAACGGCGTAAT
>JAITKN010000094.1 GCA_031278415.1 Oscillospiraceae bacterium | reverse complement strand
TGTAGGCGCGATTTTATCAGCAGCGAGGACGTCGCCGTTGGAGACGGAAGTCCAGAAGTAGTTGAGGTAGCCTAAGTCATCTATTTCGTATTCGTAGTATAGGTCGTGAACGACGTATAGGGCGCGGTCGTAGTTAGTCCCTGCGGTGTTAACGCCGGTGGTGGAGTTAGTGTAGTGGTAAGCGGCGTTACCGTAGTAGACAGGGATTTGCTTTAAGGTTTGGAGGGAGAATTCAGCAGCTTCTTCGCGAGAGATATTACGGTCTTGGGAGATGGAGTCGACGGCGCCCCAGAGGCCGAGGCGGGAGGCATCGACGACGACGTTAGTATCCCACCCTGGTCCGACGTATTCGGCGGATGCGCCCCAACCGAGGCCAGTAAGGAGCATTTTAAGGAATTGGAGTACGGTGAGGGTATCGGAGGGTCCGAAGGAGCCGTTGCCGTAGCCGTTAAGGATGTTATTTTTCGTACCCCAAGCGATGTATCCGGAAGCCCAATGGGTACGGTCGACATCGGAGAAGTCGGTGGCTACGAGAGAGCCTGCGTCGGAAGCGGTGATGAGTCGGTTAATGATGGCAGCCCCTTCAGCGCGAGTAAGGGTAGCAGTAGGCTTGTATGTTCCATCATCATAGCCTTTCAGCACATCGATGTATTGCAGTACGGATACTGCGTCCTTGTAGGTGATTTCCGCGAAATCGGTAAATTCGCCGCTGGTGACTTCGACCGCGACCGTGGAAGATGTAACTTCCGTGGTGGTGTCGGTTTCGTCGGCGTTGGCGACGCCGCTCATTGCGAACAGCGCAAATACCATCGCTAACGCCAGTACCAGCGAGAGAAGACGTTTGGTCTTACTCATTGTGTGTTTCCTCCTGTAAGAAGTGTTTTTTATTTGGGAGATTTCTCCCATACGCGCATTGTATCAGGCAATCAGGCGTATGTCAATACCTCCCCGGTAGATTGTTACAAACCTGTAACATTGAGCGTTTTGCGAACAAAAATGTCTGTTTCAGTATCCGTACCGCTATGGAAAAACGCGTTTGCTTTTTGAGCGCGAAGCGTCACGGCAAAAGCGTTTACTTTTTTACCGCATCAGCCGGGCAGGTAAACGGGAAAAAGTAAATGCTTTTACCTGATGACGGCGACATAATTGTTGACACGGAGCTTGGAATCGTGTATAATGCCGGTATGAACAAAGAATTACAATTTTTGCTCGCCGAGATTCAACGGCACAATGAGCTGTATTACGAACAGGACACTCCGGAGATAAGCGACTTTGAATACGATGAACTTGCGCGGCGCTTTGAAATGCTTGGCGGAGTTCCGCCGAATACGGTAGGCGGGAAGCCGTCCGAGAAATTCGCGCCGGTGTCCCACGATGTTCCGCTGGACAGTTTGCGCGATGTGTTCAGCGAAGAGGAGTTCGTAAGCGAGTTTGCCGCCCGATATCCGGATGATGAGGTTAGTGTTGAGACCAAAATCGACGGGCTTTCCGTTGCCCTTGTGTTCGAGGACGGCAAGTTTAAGATCGGAGCAACACGCGGCGATGGTATGGTTGGCGAGAATGTCACTCGGAATTTGAGGACGATCAAGTCGATCCCCGAGGCAATCAGCTTCACCGGCAAACTGATTGTGCGCGGAGAGGTATTTATGCCGGTTTCGGCATTTGAGGAAATTAACGCCGCGCGTGAGGAATCCGGCGAGCGTCTGTTGGCTAATCCGCGCAACGCGGCGGCGGGCGCGTTGCGGCAGCTTGACCCGAAGATTACGGCGTCACGGCGGTTAGACATTATCGTTTTCAACTTACAGCTTGCCGAGGGCAAAACATTCGCGCTGCATAGTGAAACGCTTGAGTGGATGTCGGAACTCGGGTTTCCGATCGTCGGCTGTAAATTATGTGTCGGCGCGGAGGAATGTCTTAACGAAATCCGCCGAATCGGGGAATCACGCTACGGGTTGGAGTACGCTTCTGACGGCGCGGTAGTAAAGATTAATTCTCTCGAAAAACGCGCGGAACTCGGCAGCACGTCACGCGCTCCGCGTTGGGCGGTTGCGTATAAATATCCGCCGGAAGAGAAAGAGACTTTGCTTGAAGACATTACGGTCAGGGTCGGACGCACCGGGGTTCTTACGCCTAAGGCGGTGTTGAAGCCGGTCAAGATTGCCGGAACAACAGTCGCCTACGCAACACTTCATAACGCCGGAGTAGTCGCGGACAAGGGGATTCGAGCCGGCGACACGGTGTTAGTGCGTAAGGCGGGCGAAATAATTCCCGAAGTGGTACGCCTTATAAAGCGCGGCGAGAACACGGTCCCGTTTGAAATGCCATCGCTCTGCCCGGAGTGCGGCGCGGAAGTTACGCGAGACGGAACGGATTTTGCCTATCGCTGTACCAATCCGCTTTGTCCGGCTCAAAGACTGCGCGGAATCGCGCATTTCGCGTCCAAGCACGCGATGGATATTGAAGGCTTGGGCGAGTCGGTCGTGTCTGTGCTTGTCGATGCCGGTCTGATAAGCGACATAGCGGATCTGTATTCGCTTAAGGCTGACGCGGTCACCACGTTGGACGGATTCGGCGTAAAATCGGCGGAGAATTTAGTCGCGGCGATTGAACAATCCAAATCACGCGGACTTACGCGGCTGCTGATCGGACTGGGAATACGCCGCGTCGGTCAAACTGCCGCCAAAATCCTTGCGCGTCGGTTCAACGACCTTGACGAGCTTGCGGCGGCGGACGCGGACACGCTGACCGCGGTCGGCGATGTCGGAGCGGTAACGGCGGAGTATATAATCAGCTTTTTCGCCAACCCGCGGACGAAGGAGCTGTTAGAGCGTCTGCGAGCGGCAGGCGTCGCGTTCGCGTCCGCGGAGACCGCCGGTGATAATCGGCTGCTCGGGCAAACATTCGTTCTGACCGGCACATTGCAAAAATACACGCGTGACGAGGCAAAATCGATGCTGGAAAAATTAGGCGCGACAGTTTCCGGAAGCGTGTCCAAGAAGACTTCTGTCGTAGTCGCCGGCTCAGACGCGGGCGGCAAGTTGGCGAAGGCTCAGGAACTCGGCGTAAAGATTATCGATGAGACGCGGTTAGACGAGATACTGAAAGATATGTAGCGGGCGAATATTATTCGCCCAAACTCGTTCAGTCCGAGACCGCGCCGGCGATGCTGTCAACAATTTCGCCGAAACTGCGAACCGCTTTGCCGACTACCGTTTTAGCGTGATTCCTGCGCCGCTTCGGACTGATAATCGCGCCGACAGCCACGCCGATTGCGGCGCCTACGCCGATACCTTTAAGAAAATAATATCCTGACATTTTCAGCCACCTCTATTCACAATGTTTATACCGTATATTATACGGAGAAAGAGCGGATTTTATGCGTATTAAAGCTCCCGGGTTAATTGACATTCACTCCCATTTGCGCGACCCCGGTTTTGAATACAAAGAGGACATTCAAAGCGGTTCACTCGCCGCGCTTACAGGCGGCTATACCACGATAGTCTGTATGGCTAACACAAGTCCTGTGCTTGATACGCCGGAACGTATTCGCGCTCAGATTAAGCGGTTTGAAACCCTGCCGGCGCGGCTCTGTCAAGCCGCCGCCGCTACAATCGGGCAGCAGGGCAGGGAACTGACGGACTTCGCCGCGCTGAAATCCGCCGGCGCGGCGGCGATCTCCGACGACGGACAGGCGATACTGGACGCTAAGGTGATGTACGACGCGCTTCAAGCGGCTAAGGCGGTAGGGCTGCCTCTGATGACACATAGTGAGGACGCGCGGATCCCGGGCCGCGGCGCGGCTGCGGAAGAATATATGGTCGCTCGCGACTTGACGCTTGCGAAGTACGCGGACGCGCCCGTACATATCCAACACGTCACTACGGCAAAATCGGCGGATTTGATTCGCCAAGCTAAGCGCGGCGGAACAGCGGTAACTTGCGAAACCTGCGCGCACTACTTTATGTTTACCGAGGATCTTCGCCGCGTCAAGGGCGCGATCGCAAAGGTGTTTCCGCCGCTTAGAACTCAACGCGATGTTGAGGCGATTATTGAAGCGCTCGCGGACGGCACTATTGACATTATCGCGACAGACCACGCTCCGCACAGCCGCGAAGAAAAAGCTCGGGATTGGGACAGCGCTCCCGGCGGAATGATCGGGTTGGAAACTACATTCGCGGCAAGCCTGACCGCGCTGTATCATTCCGGCGCGCTGACGCTCCCGCAGCTGCTCGCCAAGTTTACAGATAATCCTCGTGAGCTTTTAGGGCTGCCGAAAACGGACGATTACATTGAATTCGACTCGGATGAAGAATGGACGCTGACTGAGGCTGATATTAAAAGTAAAAGCTCAAACAGCCCGTTTATCGGTATAACGTTTCGCGGACGGATTAAAGAAACCGTTTGCGTAAAGTAGATCGTCGGCGGCCATACAACGCCGCGACCGTCATCTCCGATCCGTGGTATCAGGCGGTGTGGGACTGGGGCATCGCCGAGAACATTACGGACGGCACGAACCCGACCGCGCCGATCACGCGTGAGCAGCTTGTGACGATCCTGTGGCGATACGCCGGGGAACCCGACGCCTATGTAGGGGGCGGCGTCCCCGACGCCCCGCAAAACAGAAACATCTCCGGCGTCCCCGACGCCCCGCAAAGCTCCGGCGTCCCCGACGCCCCGCAAATCTCCGGCGTCCCCGACGCCCCGCAAAGCTCCGGCGTCCCCGACGCCCCGCAAAGCAGAAACATCTCCGGCTACACGGACTCCGCGCAAATCTCCGACTGGGCGCGAGACGCGGTCGCGTGGGCGATCGAGCGCGGCATACTGCAAGGCGACGCAAACGGGCTTCGCCCGCGTGACGACGTCAAGCGCAGCGAGGTCGCGGCGATCCTTCGGCGGTATCTGGAAGGGTAGCGCGAACGCGATAGTGCGCGATAGAACGCGACAGTACGCGTAAATCAGCAGGGCGGGGGAGTGAAAACTCCTCCGCCCTGCGCGTTCGGGGTGTTGTGCGTTGCGCGTTGCGCGTGTCCGACGCGGGTTGCGCCGTCCGGAGATATATGGTGCTTATGCTTACGCTTATGGCATAAAGAAACTTATCGATACTTTGTATTCGTATTTGTATTTGTATTCGTAAGAGAACGCGAAAGTTATCGCGAGGGGTCGGCGAGCATACCGAGGCAAAGCTCGAACGGAACGCCGCGGCGCGGTTCTCCGCCGAAACGTTGTTTAGCCTCAATACACGCGACCGTAAAGTCCGCCGCGCTCGCCGCCGCACCGTAGAGTTCGCCGCCGTTAGTCATATAGCTTGCCAGAAACGCGCTTGCGTAAATGTCTCCGGTCCCGTGATAATAGCCGTCTATTTGCTTATTGAAATAAGTTTTGATATTTTTGCCGTCGAACGCGGCGACGCCTAATTTGCCTTTCTCATAAGCGACCCCGGTAATCGCCGCCGCCTTGACACCGAGCGCGTACAGACGGCGGAGAAGCGCGTCAATGTCCGCCGCGTTGTACTCGTCACGATAAGGTTCCCCGAGCATAAACGCCGTTTCGGTGAGGTTGGGCAGAATCACATCCGCCTTGGCGCAGAGAACCGCCATTCCGTGAGCGAACTCCGGAGTGAAACCGGTGTAGAGTTTGCCGTTATCGCCCATCACCGGGTCAATGAGAATGGTTCCGCCCGGGGCTTTGAACTCGTCAAAGATTTCGGAAACAAGCTCAATCTGCTCAAATGAGCCCAGGTATCCGGTATATATGGCGTCAAATTTCAGGTTAAGCGACCGCCAATGCTCCGCAATCGGAGTAATATCGCCGGTAAGGTCGCGGTAGGTGTAACCCTCAAAACCGCCGGTATGAGTGCTGAGTACCGCGGTAGGCAGGACGGAACATTCTATGCCGGCGGCGGAGATTATCGGCAGCGCTACTGTCAGGCTGCAGCGCCCGACGCAGCTTATATCCTGTATTGTGAGGACTCTTTTTTGTATCAAATTCGGCATTTGTTGTAACCTCTTAAAATGAAATCAGCGGCGGAGACAGCAAAATCGGGAGAATTATGACGTTCCCGACGAGTTGACTGTAACACATCCGAAGATAACTTGTCAAGAATCATTTTCCGCGAGCGAAACGCGTAAATTCTTGCCGTTTTTGTAGTCGTTCATAAGGCAGCCGGCGAGCAAGATTCGGCACTCGTCAGCGGTCATCTCGCGCAGACGCAGAGTTATCGGACGCATCAGGCCGCACTCCTTAATAAACGCGGGAATGTCACGCGCTCCGGCGGCAATCAGCTTGCGAATATCAGGGATATACACAACCGTGCCGACCGGAAAAAGTATATCATCATCGGGGTCAACGGTAAAGGGTACTACGCCCCAGTTAATGAGGTTAGAGCGATAACGCTTCGTGGCGTACTCATAGGCGATATTCGCCGCGCCGCCGAGTACGCGCTGACAGCTTGCGGCTTGCTCACGCGCGCTGCCGTCGCCGGGCTTTCGAGCGAAAATCGCGCTGAACATATCCGGCTGACCATTGTCGCGTACCGACTTAGCCAACCGCACATAGTCAGGACAGCGTCGGCTAAGTGTGAAATCCGCAAGTTTAATCGGATTACTGCGGTAACTGCTCGTTTCCCCGGACGGAATCAGCTCGTCCGTAGTAGTAACGGCATCGTCGATACTCGCGCATATCTCAATCGTCAAGTTATCGGGCAAAGCCGGAAACTCCGGCCAATCGGTAATGTTAGGAGCAAGTTTGAGTTCCGCGCCGCCGCGGGTCGGATGTACGCCGCCCGCCGCCGCGTCGCTTGCCGCCGTGATCGCGCCGCCGTTGACGGCGGTAGCGGCAATAGAACGCGCGTCCATAAGCGCAACGAAACACTCCTGACCGTCGGCGGGACGACTTCCCTCGCGGTTCGGGAAGTTGCGTGTCGCGTGACGAACGCTGAGTCCGCGGTGCGGCGGGGTATCGCCCGCGCCGAAGCACGGTCCGCAGAACGCCGGCTTGACAATAGCGCCGTACCTGATGTATTTTTCAAGCACTCCGCTGCGCATAAGCTCCAGTTGAATGTTTACGCTTGCCGGGTAGACAGAGAAGTCGAAATCCGGCGTTACTCCGCCGTTGTCGGGCAGAAGTTCAGCCGCCTCCGTAAGCGATTCGGCAAGTCCGCCGCTGCAGCCGACTATGATGCCTTGGTCGGCGTATACCTTTCCGTTTATGATTTTATCCGTCAGGCCGAGCGGCGCGAGGTACTTATCCGGATTCGCGCTGAATTCGCGAATCGTAACGGCGTTAGAGGGGTGAAACGGCAGCGCAAGCATACACTCCTGAGTTGAAAGGTCAAGTTCGACAAACGCGTCGTATCCGGCGTTCGCCTTCGGTTTGAGTTCGCCCGCTGCCCAAATCGAGCTAAGGCAGGTTGTCTCTGTGGTCATAACGTCGATTCCGGTTTTGAAATCCATTGTAAGGTTGTCAACGCCCGGACCCGCAAACTCCAGGATTTTGTTCTTGACGCGTCCGTCCGGAAACAGCTCTCCGCACATTGAAATAGCGATATCGTGAGGACCCACTCCATATGGAACTTCACCGGTGACCCAAATCAAAACTACTTCCGGCGCGTCGGCGTCATATGTATCGCCGAGCAGCTGTTTAACAAGTTCGCCGCCGCCCTCGCCAATGCCGAGCGTTCCGTATGCGCCGTAGCGCGTATGACTATCGCTGCCGAGTATCATTTTGCCCGGCGCCGCCAGATTTTCACGTACATACTGATGACAAACGGCTTCATTAGGCGCAACGTATGTACCGCCGTACTTCTTAGCGGCACTAAGTCCGAACGCGTGGTCGTCCGCGTTAATCGTTCCGCCGACGGCACAAAGACTGTTATGACAGTTAGTAAGTACGTACGGCATAGGGAACTTCGTCATTCCGCCGGCTCGCGCTGTTTGAATTATGCTCACGTATGTAATATCGTGCGACATCAGCGCGTCAAATTTGATTCTTATTTTTTCGGGCGTACCGCTTTGGTTGTGCGTATTCAGAATTTGATACGCCATTGTGGCGTTCCGATCTCCGACCCTGCCGATTTCCGGCTTGCCGCCGTCCAATGTAACCGGAACGCCGCTGTATTTAATCATATGCTCGGTTCCTTTCAATTCAATCTGTCAATACGCGCTTCCCGAGACAAGGAACGCTTGTTATGGTAACGTCCTAACCATACCCCCATTATAGAGGGTAGTACGTTCACTGTTAACTGTTAACTGTTAACTGTTAACTGTTAACTGTTAACTGTTAACTTGCAAACCATACCCCCATTATAGAGGGTAGTACCCTATTTTAGCAACTCCGGCTAATACTCACGAAGCCAAATTGCCGCAAATTTAAGTTTGCGGCAACTCGCGATTGCCCTTGCGTTTCGGAGTGTCTTGCGGTACAACACGGAAACAGAGGAACAAGAGGTTTGCGTCAGCCGTTTTCGATTTACTTCAACAGCTGCTCAATAAGCGCGGCAAGCTCGCCGACGGTTTTAACGTTTTCCAATGCCGCGTCGGCGACAATCAGACCGAAGTCCTGCTCAATCCCCGTAAGGATTTCCGCGATGTCCAAACTGTCCGCGCCGAGGTCATTGATGATGTCCGTATCCGCGGTAATAATATCCCAATCCGCGCTGAGTTGATCCGCAAGTATCTTTTTCAAAGTGTCAATGATGCTGCTTATTTGCATTGTAATGCCCTCCTCTATTAGCTGAAACGACTATATACCTGTTAGGTTCCGTGCCGGAAGAGTGCGTACTTATTCCGCTGACCCCTTGTAAGGCTTCGTGAATAATGTGCCGCTCATATGAGTTCATCGGCTCCAGCGATACCGAACGACGCGTTTTCTTCGCGCGTTCGGCGGTGCGCAGAGCTATCTCGCGCAGTTGAGTTTCACGCTTGGCGCGGTACCCGTCAACGTCCAAGCGAACCCGCAAAAAATCATCATCGCCGCTGTTGCGATTGACTATCGCCGCGACTATTCTCTGCAAAGCGTCAATGGTTTCGGCGTGTTTGCCTATCAGTCTGCCCGGCGAGCTTCCGGCGGTCAGGTCAATTCTCAGTTCCGCCCTTTCGCCCATCGGTTCGACTGTAATGCTTTTGACGCGTGAGTCTGAGCCGAACAGCGGCAAAAATTCGCATATAAATTTCTCCGCGGCATCTCTCAGTTCGTCAATGCTGACGGTTTGCGCCGCAACGCCGGTATCCGCGGTTTCCGCGAATAGGTTCGACGCGTGTTCCGATTCCGCCCGGGCATTGCGCGGAGGGTTCGACGCGGCCGCGCTCTCGGGCAAGTTCCCCTCGGGCGGATTCGGTTTCGAGAGACTTTTCTCCGGCGCTTCCGGCACTCTTTTGAGCAGCTTATCAAGAAATTTCATCTTCGTTTACCCCTATACTTAACGAATCTTCCGGTTCGGACTCGCTATTGCCCTTAAATCTGTCCGCGTTGTAATTTCGCCCCTTAGCGAACGGGCGGTCACCCACCTGAGCGGATTCGACCTCCTTCTCTTTGCGCATTCCGCGAGACAACTCCCATTCCCGAGATTTTTTCTCGCGCTCGATTTTCTCTTGCAGTTCTTTTTTCTTTTTGCTGACGTTAGAAAGGTCAAAGTCGCCGCTGTCGATTTTCGCTTCAGCAGCCGCTTTTTTAGCCTCGAGTTCGCGCTCTCTTTGAAGTTTAGCCGCGTCGCGAATCTCGTATTCGCTGTCAAGCACTTTGTTATAGTGTATGGTCAGAAGTACATCCTTTATGCCTCCGAGTAAGCCGCCCGCAATCCAGTAAAGGCTCATAAGTCCCGGCATACTGAACCCGATAAACAATGAAATCAGCGGCATCATAAGCATCATTGTACGGCCTTGCTTCTGCTGTTCACGGTCGCCGCCCTGCAGTTTCTGCGAGACCATCATCGTCAGGATCGAGACCGCAACGCTGATGACCGGCAGCAAAAAAAGTCCCGCGTACTGCCAGTTTATCGTTTCCCACTCCCAAACTTTCCAATTAGGCGTAGAGGCAAGGTTCAGTCCGAGAAAATTGAAGTTCATATCTGAGGCCTTAAAACTGTCAAACAGTTTGGCAAGCTCCTGAGCCATCAGAGTGCCGCTCTCACGTATACGCTCCATAACAGCGTCAAAATTATTGTGGAACAGTTCCGCGAAGCGAATTTGATCGTAATACACATTGTTGTTGGTCAAAGCGCCGGAAACGTCTCCGATTGGCTTCAGATAAAGGTCGCGCAGAGCCTTATAATAACCATCCGGAATACTCCAGAGTTTTGTGAAAGGCTGTACAATATACCGGTACAGCGCCATCATAATCGGCAGCGGAATAATCGACCACAAGCATCCGCCTAATGTTTTAACGCCTTCATCACTATAGAGTTTGGCGCTTTCCTGCTGATACTTCTGCTTGTTGCTGCCGTAACGCTTTTCGAGTTCCTTAATCTTCGGCGCCAGTCGGGACATCTTCAGCATTGACTTCTTGCTTTTGGCTCCGAACGGTGTAAGAATCGCCTGTACAACAAACGCGAACAACAAAATCGCAACCCCATAGTTATGGCAAAGGGAGTTCAGACCGAGCAAGAGATACTTAAATGGTATGGTTATAAAATCTAACATTATTTCCTCCGAAATGTAATAGTAGCATATTCAGGAGCGCGGCGGACTATGGTACGGGGTCATAAAGTTTATATCCCTTGCGATGGAAAGGATGACACCTAAGCAGACGTTTCAGCGCAAGCCAAAAACCGCGCAGCACTCCGTATTTTTCAATTGCCTCCAATGCGTATGCGCTGCACGTGGGTACGAAACGACAGACCGGCGGAGTGAGCGGCGATACGCTTTTGCGGTAGAAGATAATTAACGCGAGCATTACTTTCTTCATCGCGATACGCCTAACTTGCCGAGCAAGTATCTCACATCGCCCTCTAACTCCGCATAGCCGGCGTCGGCGGACGGGTTACGCGCAACAATGACCATGTCGAATCCGCGCGCGAGTTTTTCGCTGTCCAGTCTCAAAATTTCTTTCAGTCTGCGCCGGAGTTTGTTTCGCGTCACCGCCTTTGCCACCTTGCCGCTTACGCTCAGTCCGACGCGAACATCGCCCGCGCCGTAAAGTTTAGCATACCGTTTCATCGCGTAGATTACCAACCGCGAAGTGGCATAGCTTTTGCCCTTACGGTATACTCGTCTGAAATCGCTGTCTTTGGACAGCGTGCGCAAAGGCGGCAGCAATGTTCGCTTCAACGAATCGCAGGCTACGCGCTGAGCCGCGCACGACCTTTAGCGCGGCGGCGGGCAAGCACGTTGCGGCCTCCGCGTGTCTTCATACGCTTGCGGAATCCGTGTTCCTTGGCACGCTGTATTTTTTTTGGCTGATATGTCCTTAGCATTTTTCTGTTCCTCTCCGAAAAAATTCAATCATCCTATTCTACATTGCTTTTGAGCATATGTCAAGCGTTTTTAGAAACTTTGGCCAACTTTTTTTCCGCGTTGGCTTTGACACGCGAAAATTTAATTTACGGTTGACAAGCGCTTATATGCGTGATATAATGCAGATATGAGCACCAAAAAGGTAAGGATAATCTCCGTCATCGCGATTTTGTTTGCCGCAATGATTTGGGGAAGCAGTTTTGTGGTAATGAAAAACGCGCTGGACGTGATTTCGCCTATGTATCTTATTGCCGTGCGTTTTACACTTGCGGGAGCAGTCGGAACGGCCGCGTTTTTCCCCGGAATACGGAACCTGAGGCTCAGCGATTTCAAATCCGGAATGAAATGCGGATGCGCGCTTGGCGCGGCGTATATTCTGCAAACTTACGGACTGAAATATACATCCGCAAGCAACAACGCTTTCCTGACGACCATTTACGTGGTGATAACTCCGTTTATCTTTTGGTTCTTCCGGCGCGGCAGGATAACGGTTCGCGACTTCGTTGCGGCGGGGACGGCTCTTGTCGGAATCGCGATGGTATCACTGGCGAATGGTTTATCGTCATTCAGAATCGGCGATTTGTGGACTATCCTCTGTGGCGCGGCGTTTGCGGTTCATATCTTCATGGTGGATTGCAACACGGAAAATCGGGACGTGATCCCTTTCGCGATTACACAGATGGTCGGGGCTGCCGTTGTCAGTTGGTTGGCGGCAATAGTCTTTGAAGGCGCGCCGCCCGAAAGCATCATCGGGAGCCGAACCATTATACTGAGTCTGCTGTACCTTGCGTTGTTCGGCACGATGTTCGCGTTTGCGGCACAGACCTCGGCGCAAAAACATCTCAGTTCACTAACCGCGTCGTTGTTACTGTCGTTAGAGTGCGTGTTTGGCGCGTTTTTTTCCGTACTGCTGCTCGGCGATCCGTTCACGCTTAAAATAGCTGTCGGGTTTGCGCTTATATTCGGCGCGATAGCAATATCGGTATTAAGATATCCGCATAAAACAGCGGACGGCGAAGAATCGCCTGAAAGGGGTTAACTATGTTAGTATTGGCTTTGAGCGGCGCCGCACCCGCCGCGATTGTATTCCTGATAGTCGGCATAGTGCTGATTACGGCGGAATGTTTTATCCCGGGATTCGGAGTGTTCGGGATATTGGGCATTGTGTCACTGATTGCGTCGATCATCTTGTTTTCCGACGCTTGGTGGCAGGCTGCCGTAATGATTGTGATTTTGCTGGCACTGGTCATTACGGCTGTGGCGCTATTGTCTCGGCTCGCGGCTCAGGGAAAACTTCAGCATAAGTTGTTTCTGAGCATTTCAGCCAGCTCCGCGCTCGGCTTCGATAGTACGCGTGACTACAGCGGGCTGGTCGGTTTTGACGGCGTATCCCAAACGATTCTGCGTCCCGCGGGGGTCGCGGTTATACGCGGCGCGCGCTACGACGTGGTTACTCAGGGAGAGTACATAGAGAAGGGGGTTCGCCTTACGGTTTTGTCTGTTGAGGGTAACCGCATAGTCGTTGAAAAGAAAGCGTGAGATGATGACTGACAGGCAATCGGCAATTGAAGGATACCATCCGAGCCAAACCTATCTTCGTGTCGCGTCCGCGTGTCCGGAAGTTGCTGTTTATAACCCATTTGAAAACACGGCGCGTATAACGGAGCTTTACGAGACAGCCGCAAAACGGGGCGTGAGTCTTGTTGTGTTTCCGGAACTGTCGGTGACCGGATATTCGCTTGGAGATTTGGTTACTCGCACCGCGCTCCTGCGCGACGCTCGTGTTGCGCTGTTAAGGCTTGCCGCCTCTACGCTGAATAAAAATTGCGCAATGGTGGTGGGACTTCCGCTTACACACACGGATGTTGACGCCGTTTCAGCCGGAAATATATACAATTGCGCCGCGTTTCTCGCCGACGGTGAAGTTAAAGGCATAGTGGCAAAGTCGCACCTGCCGTCCTATGACGAGTTCTACGAGAATCGCTGGTTTGTTCCGGCGGAAAGTAATAATCTGCTCTTTGAGATTGACGGCGCGTTAATTGGGATTGAAATATGCGAGGACGCTTGGGTCGCGTCTCCGCCGTCGGAAGCGCTTGCGTCGGCCGGCGCAAACGTAATCGTTAATCTGTCCGCGTCTCCGGAGAAAATCGGAGCGGCTCAATACAGACGAGAACTTGTCAAAACGCTTTCATCGCGGCTTATTTCCGGCTATATTTACGCCGGATGTGACTCCGGAGAAAGCACTTCTGAGGTTGTAATGGGCGGACATCAGTTGATTTACGCAAATGGTCAGCTGCTCGCGGAGAAATATCCGTTCAGTACTCAGCAATTGACATTTGCGGATATAGATTTAGAACACCTCGCCTTTGACCGGCGCAAACGGCGATTCGGCGTGTCCGCGCCGCCCAAACCGGAGAAGCCCGTAATCGTTATACGCACGGGCGTCAAACGTTCCCAATCGGACATTTTTGCCCGAATTGACCCTAATCCGTTCCTGCCGGAGGAGAGCGCGGAATCCCGCGCCGCTCGTGTGGAGGAACTGTTGGCGATTCAAACAGAGGGCTTGTACCGCCGTATGATGAAAACCGGGCTCGGTTCCGTGTTAGGACTTAGCGGAGGGTTGGACAGTACGCTTGCGGCTCTGATTATGGTTCGCGCCGCTAAGAAACTCGGCGGCGGTAATGATAAAGCTCACGCCTTGATTATGCCCGGTCCGGCAAGCAGTAACCAAACGCAGAGTAACGCCGCCAAACTTGCCCAAGGACTCGGATTAACTTGGCGGATATCACCAATTGCCGATAGTGTCACGGCGGAGCTTAACGCGCTTTCTCACGATGCCGGCAACCAGAACGTCACATATGAGAACGCTCAGGCGCGGCTGCGTACCCTGCGATTGTTCAATTACGCGAACGAACATGGTTTAATGGTCATCAATACCAGCGATATGAGCGAGGCGGCACTCGGGTGGAGTACCTACGGCGGCGACCAAACCGGCAACTACGGAGTTAACTGCGGACTCCCGAAAACCGTAGTCCGGGAGGCTATTCGCTTCCTTTCCGAACAGCCGGAATACTCTTCGGTGAAGACGATTTTGCGGGACATAATCGATACGCCGATATCGCCGGAACTTACCAACAGCGGCGACGGCATAACTCAGCTTACCGAAGATAAAATCGGACCATATGCGCTGCACGATTTCTTTCTGTACTACTTTGTGCGGCGCGGTGATTCGCCGGAGAAGATCGCGTATTTGGCTAAGTGCGCGTTTGCCGGAAAGTACCCCGGCGAAACCGTGGATAAGTGGCTAAGCGAATTTCTGCGTCGCTTTACCCGTAATCAGTTTAAGCGTGACACTATGCCAAACGGGCCCAAAGTCGGCGCGGTCGCGCTCAGTCCGCGCGGCGACTGGCGTATGCCAAGCGACGTGTAGCAATGGAGCGGCAATGCTTATTTCTCCCCGGATTTTACAAATAACCCGGCAAAGAATGAGAACGCCACGGCGGCTGAAATTCCCGCCGCGCAGGCTGTGATTCCGCCGGTCAGTACACCTATTATGCCCTTTGCGTCCACAGCCTCGCGAACCCCCGCCGCAAGCGCGTTACCGAAGCCAAGCAGCGGAACCGTCGCGCCCGCGCCGGCGAAGTCCGCCAGAGGTTCGTATATCCCCGCCGCGCCGAAAATAACACCTGCTACTACGTAGCCGGTAAGAATTTTCGCGGGAGTGAGTTTCGTTTTGTCGATCAGCACTTGAGCGGCTCCGCATAAAACGCCGCCGACCAAAAAGGCTTTAACCAGTGAAATAATCATTTGCTCCCCCTCAAATTCTCCGGCAGATTTTCGATGGCGACCGCGTGACAAATGCCCGGTATGCTCTCGCCTTGCCCTGATGTTATTGCGCTCATCAGCGCGCCCGTTCCGGCGAAAAGCACCTTATTCAGCTTGCCCGAACGCATTTCTCCGAGCAAATAACCGCACAGAACCGCCGCGCCGCAACCCGCGCCGGAACCGCCCGCGTGAACGTCCTGCTTCTTGAGGTCGTAAATCATAAGTCCGCAATCGTTGTAGTTTGTGAGTTTCGTACCGCTTTTGCGGAAAAAATCCTCTACTATACCGAATCCAATTGCGCCGAGGTCGCCGGTGACAATCAGGTCGTAGCTGTTCGGGCCGCGTCCCGTATCCTCGAAGTGACGGTACAGAGTCTCATACGCCGCGATGGCCATAGCGGCGCCCATATTTGCCGAGTCCTTAATTCCGGCGTCACGGATTATTCCCGGCGTCGCCAAAGTAACGCGCGGAGTGTATATCATCGCGCCGTCGGCTTCGGATATACCGCGGGATCTATCACTTGCGGCGCTGATAATCGCCGCCCCGGCGCCCGTCACAGTCCACTGAGCGGTAGGGGTTCGCTGACCGCCGTACTCTAACGGCAAGCGGAATTGCCGCTCCGCGCTGCAGAAGTGAGAGCTCGCCGCCGCCGCTCCTCGCTCGATAAATCCGCCGTCAACCGCCATAGCGGAAAGGATCAGTGCCTCCGCGAACGTACTGCACGCTCCATACAAGCCGAAGTACGGAACACCCTCGTCACGCGAGCCGAACGATGACGCGGTACACTGGTTTTGAAGGTCGCCCGCAAAAATCATACCAAGCTCTGCCGCTGAGATTTTTGCCTTGCCGAGCGCAAGCTCCAAAACGCGGCGGTGCAGCTCCGATTCCGCTTTTTCCCAAGTCGCTTGCCCGAAATAGGCATCGTCCGACAAATAGTCAAAGTGCTTCGCTAAAGGGCCTTGGGACTCCATTGACGCGCCAACGCTCGCCCACGCGGCGATTTCCGGCGCGGTTTCAAACTTGAAACTTCCTTTACCTACGTATTTAACTGACATTTGTTCACCTCGCTTTTATTATGCGCAAAATTTGAAGAAATTCGCAAAGAACACTTTGGTAATTTATGGATTTTTAATTGAAGCGGATCACCGCTGCCGCGCATAACGCGTGAAAGTTATCAGTTAACAGTTGAGAGTTAACAGGGATCACCGCTGCCGCGCATAACGCATACCATCGCGGATACAACATCGTTTGCCGCGCATATGGTTATACTGCCGGAAATGGCTTTATTAGTGTAAATGATAAAATCAGCAATTTGACAACCCTTACGCATAAATTCAGGATTATTTACAGCATAGCAAACGCGGTATCAAGGAATGTCATCAGAGCAAATCCGATTACCGCTCCGGCAGCCGCAAGTTCAGGAGTTTTCATTCGAGCCTCCGGGATTATGTCGTTTACCGCCACAAGTATCATAGCACCCGCAGCGAATGAGAGCGCGTAAGGCATAATCGGCGACACAAGCACTACTGCCGCCGCTCCGGCAACTCCGGCAAGAACCTCTACGAACCCCGATAACTGCCCGATCAGAAACGCTTTTCCCGCGCTTAACCCTCCGCCGAATAGCGGCAGGGAGACCGCCGCGCCCTCCGGGAAATTTTGCAGCGCAATTCCCAAAGCTATAAATGACGCGGCTATAAGCGCGGCGGTACGGTCGGGAGCGTTAGCTGACGCGCCGAACGCTGCGCCTACCGCAAGCCCCTCCGGAATATTGTGCAGCGTTATCGCAAGGACCGGTGAAAAATTATTCCTCTTTTCCGGAATGGCGGAACGTATATTAACGCGTTCAATAATCCTTGTCGCCGCCGGAATAAAGCCTGCGCCCAGTACAAAACTTATCGTCACTATCCAACACGCGTCTTCACCCGCGTAAACTGCCGCCGGCTGAAGCAAAGACCAAAAGCTCGCCGCTATCATTACGCCGGCAGCGATTCCCAATAGAATACTCATATCTTTTAACTTCTTAAAGAAAAATACTGTCGCGGCTCCGGCTGCCGTCGCGAGCCACGTTCCCAATGTCGCGGCAAACGCGTAGAAAATAAACATCTGATACCTCCATTATCACGTCAGCGTATTATGCGCTTTACGCAATCTATGCAGAAATTATAATAAGCGTACCAAAAAATCGGATATGCGCAAAGGGGACACCGGATTTGCCGCGCTAATTGCGTCCGCGCCGTTACTGCTCAGCTGCCCGGCTAATACGCAGCTTCTTAGTCAAGATTTTACAAAATGTGTGAATAATATCGCGCGATTCTGTGTATTTACGCGGTGTTCTGCTCAAAACCGGGTGTTTTTATCGGTTTTATGGGTGTAGCTGAGCAGTAACTTTTTTGCGCGATTGCCCTGCCGCGTCAAAAAAACGCTTGACACCGACATCCCGCCGTGGTACAATGAAATTATAAAAATTTACGACCGCAAAGGAGAATACCCCAAATGTAAAAATTTAACAATAATTTTACCCCCCCCCCCCCCCGATTTTCGTCAAATAACGTAAATTTACACCGATTTATTACGGCTATAATCGCCGCCGCCCTGTTGCTTACTCTTGCGCCGGCAGGACTTGTTTCGGCGGACATGCCGGACACCGGCAGCTCAAAAGGACAGCCCTATGACGGCGTGGATTTTCAGGCGCTGATTGACAGTAACGCCGGGATTTATTACGGTGATTATACGCATGCCACAGGATATGGCGGCGATGGCGTTTGGGATTATAGCACCTATACCTATGAGGGTACAACAAAGCCTGTATTGTGGCGTGTCATGGGTGAGGAAGCCGGTGACGGCAAACTTACCGTCCTGAGCGAATATGTGTTGGACGGGTATAATTTCGAAGCTGACACCACCTCTGGAACCGCCTATAATTACGATGCTTCGGATATGAAGTCGTGGCTGAACACCGCTTTTACAAACATTTTTTCCGCGAAGGAGCAAAGCGGTATTGCGGCAACAAATGTTGTAACGGGGATGTATGATTACAGCGATGAGGATGGAGAAGAAGATGAGATAACAGGAGCAAATAACGGAGATGGCTTGAGCTGGCCGATAACCTCGACAGGTCAGAAGCTATACCTGCCGTGGGGAAAAGTGATGAATTGGGGTTCTAATCAACCTGTCTATTGGTCTGCGGGAAATGACGCAAATGCTGCCTATAAAATAGCAGATTATGGAACCACACTAAAAGGCGGTGCGGAATACGACACCGCCGGCGGTTCTCCATGGTGGCTCCGTTCGCCCTATTCTGACTTTTCTTTTTCTGCGCTCAGCGTCTGGGGCGGGCCTGGGGGCGGCTATGTCACTAGTGACCCTGTCGACTACCCTCTGGGGGTGCGTCCCGCTTTCAAATTAAATCCGGAATCTGTAATCTTTACATCTGAAATCCTGGATTATGTAGGCGATAACGCAGGTGCTACGAGTGCGGACGAAAATTATATTGCCGCCGAAGGCGGCGACGCGAAAAATTACAAATTGACGGTTGTAAATGAGAGCTTATCCTTATCAGATCTCAAGAAGGAGAATGATTCGGAGGTTACGGCGGCAACCAACATCAACATTGAGCTTTATGACGACTTGGTTTTAAAAGGAACCGCTTCGGACAGCGGCAATTCCATCAACTATAAGATCGTAGCGGATACCGGCGTCGGCCGGGAAATCGTGGGTTATGGCGTTGCTGCGGAAAGCACAACAGGCTTCGAGCAGGAGCTTACGATTGACACGAGCATCCTTGACGTTGAAAAACTGGAAAGCTTAGACGATGGAGACCCGGTCGTCTGCACCGTCTATGTGTGGGAACAGAAGAATAACGAAAAAACCTCAAATGAAGGCTCCGTGCCCAAGTCCTTCGATATGACGGTGTATCATTCTGACAACGACGACGACGATGACGACGATGGCAACAGCGGTTCCACGGGTTCCGACGACGACGACGATGAAAAGCCGCGCCCGTCCGCGCCGAGTGGCGGCGGTTCGACCGAGCCAAGCCCGAGTCCGAGCGCGTCGCCCGCGCCCGAGACAGGCGTTGACAGCGAACTCACAAACCCATACATTGACGTGTTTGAAACCGATTGGTTCTACTCCGACGTCCTCTCCGTAACCTTCGCGGGCTTGATGAAAGG
>JAITKN010000079.1 GCA_031278415.1 Oscillospiraceae bacterium | reverse complement strand
CAAATTCAATACTCAGGGCAAAAAATGCGCTAAATATCGTTCAAATCGCGTGTATAATATGCCGATTTTGCCCTTATTCAGGGGTTTTTGCGCCCATTTGGGCAAACTTACCCCTTGGGTTATGCGGCGGAAATTGCGAGCAGCCTCCGAAAATTGTACGCGACGGCGTACAGAAACTCCGCGCCTTGATTTTTGACAACGCCACGATACCGAACACGCTTGTTCTGCTTGCTGAACGTTCCTTCGTAGGGCGCGCGGAGCTTTGACAGCCGGCGATCTAAATCACGGTTTTTCTCTTGCATATTGTCGCGCAAAATCACCACCGGATGTACGCCGCGCCTGCCGGACGTGCAGGGCAGGCGGGTCAGATGTGTCCTCCATAAATTGCAGGAGCAGGCACAGAACAAGCCGCTCTCGACCAAAACCATTGGCTCCCAAGTCGCTGTCCGTTACATTCGCGGCGCGGACGATGCCGGTGAATTTCAGCAGTTCCTTCAGCTGCCGATAGTTATGGTTTTCCGGCATTATTGGTTCTACACTCACCACTTGCATTTGTTCTGTCCGCGTTTTCCTTACCTCCGCTTTTTTTCTCACATTATGTCATGTTTTGCGTCGTTTTGCAAGTGGTTAATATCCTTTTTCCAACATGCCCCTAAATGTGTTTGGCGACAACTCTTCGCTTTGAATTATATTCAACGCCTCAGATTTACCGGATGCTATTTTGCCCGCGACTTTGCTTATTTCGTAATTATTCAGTCCCATTATGGTGTCAACAAACAAATTAGGATCCAAATAGTAACATTTGGCTAATAAAACATCCAACTCTTCATCGATAGCAAAATCCGATGCGGAACTTGTTTCAATAAAGCTGCGTATTGTATCAACATCAAATATGTCGCCCGGCACAAAATCGTTGCTTACCACTTGGCTTGACGAGTAATACTCACACACTTCAGCTTTAAGGCTCTCGGTAATTGCGAATTCATCTTCGCTAAGAACGCTGTTGAACAGCTCGATAATAATGTCTTCAAATGCCAAGATATTATCCGAGCCTCCGCCGGCAATGTATGCGGAAAGTTGGCATACAATCACATTTGCGGTCTCTGCATCAAGTTCCGCAACTGCTTGTAGTACACTATACGGATCAGAGAAAAAGCTGCGCTCCAACTCTGATATCGCGGCTTCCGTGTAGGCTCCGTCGGAATTAAGAAAAGTTTCAATTAAATTTCCCGGGTCGCTTTCTCCGGCTGCCGGATACTCTACAGCGACCGCAAACGTGCAAAAAAGTGAAAATAACAGACACGCAACGACAGCCATAGAAATGATTCTACGTTTCATAATAATCCGATAATCCTTTCTGCTACTGAATATTCATTCTAAAATACCTTCCGAGTATACCCCCGCCGCGAACGCTTGTCAAGAGAAAATTTCGCGTCCGCCACGGCAAAAGCATTTACTTTTTGGGCGCGATATCCAAGCAGCGAGAATCGAGGGAACACATATACATTTTCTAGGCGACACTTTGACGCCCCCGCCCGAAATCGTTGCGTTTCCCGCGCCGTTGTTGGGAATTCCGCACCCCGAGTTGTGAGTTCTGTGCGAGTTGGCGAAGCGCAGGATTTTCAGCGGGTATGCCGGCGCGAGAATGTCAAGCAGCCTGTAAGTTTTCTGCGCGGCGGTCAGCACCCGTTTTATCTCCGCGAGCTTGATTACGTCATGGACGGGAGGCGTGAACTCGTCGCAGCGGGCGATGAATTTGTTCAGGCCGCCCATGATCTCAAGAGGCGAGCCATTGAGGGAACCCGATGCCGCCAAGAGCATGGTCGGCGCGTGTTCGGGCAGAATGATGACCGCGTTCCACGCCGCGCCTTTTTCGACGGTTTTGTACTGCCCCGGCCACTCGTCAAACCGACCGCGAAGTTGCTGACATAGGCTCCAAAAACAGACGCCGTTGTCTACACCGCTCAGTTCCTCGGCAACGGTAAGAAACGCCGTAACCGCCGTCTTGATTTCGGCGATGCTTCGGTTCTCGAAAATGCCGCTGGCACTACTGTAGTCAATGTCGTAATCCAATTCAAATTTCATATTGTTCAATAATACCTTTCGGCAACATTAAGCTACGATTCAATTATAGCCAAGTTGCGGAGAAAGTAAATACCTAAAGGTCATATTTTTTCGCGCGGCAATCCGATTCATCCGCGCTGCCGGTGATGCGGCGTCGGCTCTATCCTGACAAGAAGCTTATCGCGTTAAGATTCAGAAACCGCTGAATACTTGTCGGGCGAGGCAAGACACGCGGCATTCTGAACGCGTTTAACCCGCCGACGAATTTTTGCGCCGCTGTATTCAGTTGAACGCGCCGCAATGTGTCCAACTCCGGTTTTAACGCCACCAATATCCCGCGCGTAAGTGTATTCATAATACTTACGGATAGATTTGGACGTTAAAAATCGACTTGAAAAAAAGAAAAATAATTGTCTAAATGGATAGAATTTCGTCTAATTAGAGTAGACAAGCGGCACGCTCGTGTGTTATTATAAGCATATGACAACTAAAAGAACGGAGGCGGCGGACGACCATGAGGTTTGGACAACCGGACTATAAGAAAAACAGCCACAGCGGAGCAAGCGTCAGCGCACCTATCGCAGACACCGGTTAAGTGGCGTTCGCTTTCTGTCGGATTGAGCGTGTAGTGAGTATCAAGACGCCCAACCGAACCCTCCGCGTGCGGAAAGCTCATTCTCCAATCGTATCGCGTTTAGCTTCAAGGGTTGATATGGTGTCCCTTCCCAAATCTAAACACCGTAAATATTTAATTAAGAGGTATGAAGTCAAATGAACAACAAATTGCAGGTCAAGGACTTTATTAACGTGGGAATCTTTACGGTGATATACATCGTAATATTCTACGCTTGTATGATGTTGGGATATGTTCCGATTTTTATTGTTCTGCTGCCTATTGTCTGCTCCGTTGTTTGCGGGATACCGTTCATGCTGTATTTGACCAAGGTCAAAAAATTCGGCATGGTCACGTTAACCGGATTAATCTGCGGGTTATTGATGATGGTTATGGGCAGCGGGCTTATGGTCTTGGCGTTTGGCGTGGTGTTTGGTCTCGCGGGGGATTTGATTTTGAAAGCCGGAAAGTATAACGGCTTGAAGCACACCATTTTGGGGTATGGCGTTTTCTCTTTGTGGCTCATGGGATTTGTAAGCCGGATGTTCCTGACGCGAGAAGTTTTCTTTGAATCGCTTGTTTCGGGTTACGGTCAGGAGTATGTCGATACCCTGTCGTCCTATACGCCGACGTGGGTATTCCCCGCGCTTTTTGCCGTAACATTCATCAGCGGCGTAGTCGGCGCTTTTCTTGGGAAGTCCGTGTTAAGAAAGCACTTTGCAAAAGCCGGGATTGTATAGTGAATAATCCGTATGATTTCAAAGTTGAAAAAAACTCTGCCTTGCCGCTTGATCCTCGAACAAAAATACTTTTGACGCTTACGATAAGTTCTGTCTTAATCGCCGGAGGACATGGCGGGATTATGAACATAGCCAGACTGTGTTTGGCATCAATTCCCTTTGTATGCTTTTTGTGGGATAGGCGATTTTGCGCCGCGTTGATATATCCGGCTACTTACATAATTCTCTTTGTGGGAGAGATTGCTCTGCTTCCGCATATGCACGGAATCTTAGGAAACTTGTGTTTGTCTGTTGTCGCTATATTCTCACACATGTTACCCGGATTCATAATGGGCTACTTCCTAATCTCATCGACGACCGTCAGTGAATTTGTCGCTTCTATGGAACGTATGCACATACCGCAACAAATTATCATTCCCGTGTCGGTGATGTTCCGCTTTTTCCCTACTGTCGGAGAGGAAACTGCGGCGATAAACGACGCCATGAGAATGAGAGGAATTATGTTCGGCAATCCTATGAAGATGCTCGAATATCGTCTCGTGCCTATGCTGATGTGTTCGGTAAAGATTGGCGAGGAACTTTCGGCGGCAGCGTTAACTCGCGGACTGGGAAGCCCCGTAAAAAGAACGAATATTTGCGAGATTGGCTTTGGCATACCGGATATTTTCGCCGTCTTGATCTGCGCGTTAGGCTTTGCGGCTTTCTTATTAACCCGAATGACTATATAGAAAGGGGTTGCGTTAACATTCGTGCGCATTACGCTAAATATGTCCCATGATTGAATTAAAGCAGGTTTCTTTTTCATACGACAGCGCTCGGCAGGAAAACGGGATTCGGGACGTCAATCTCACTATACAGGACGGTGAGGTTATTCTGATTTGCGGAGAATCCGGCTGTGGAAAAACAACCCTGACAAGATTGGTGAATGGACTGATCCCTCACTTTTGGGAGGGGGATTTGAGCGGCGAAGTCGTGATTGGCGGCAGCAGAATAAGCGACGTGCCGCTTTATGAGACCGCCAAGATTGTCGGCTCCGTTTTCCAGAATCCGCGCAGCCAGTTTTTTAACGTAGATACAACAAGCGAGCTCGCCTTTGGTTCCGAGAATCAGGGATTGCCGGAAGAAATAATTCGGAACCGGGTAAAAACCGCCGCCCGCCGGTTTGGAATAGAGCCGCTTATGGGGCGCAGTATTTTTGAACTCTCCGGCGGCGAGAAACAAAAGATAGTCTGCGCAAGTGTCGCGGCGTGTGAACCGGATATTCTGGTTCTTGATGAACCATCCGCAAACTTGGACGCAAAAGCAACTGCCGAACTTCGTCTTGCGCTCTTGGACTGGAGGGCACAAGGGAAAACCATCCTAATAGCCGAACATCGTTTGCATTACCTGTGGGATATTGCCGACAGAATCGTCTATATGAACCGGGGGCGAATCGAAAGCGTATTCACACAGCAAGAGTTTATATCTCTTGGAGGGGACAGGCTAAATGATATGGGGCTTCGCCAGTTGGCATTTGGAGGCTTGAGAGAGTGCGCAGCACGACTCGCGCAAGCGAGCGAAAACCTTACATTCTCAGATTTCCGTTTTTCCTATAAAAATAGCGGCTCTGTATTGGACGTAGACGGATTGCATATTCCCGCCGGGGCTTCTGTAGCGATAATCGGGCATAACGGAGTGGGGAAAACCACTTTTGCCCGCTGCATATGCGGGCTTGAAAAAAGATGTAACGGGAAAATGCTTTTCGGTGATAAAGCCATACACCGAAAAGAGCGTTTGAAACATTGTTATATGGTAATGCAGGACGTAGACCATCAGCTTTTTACGGAAAGCGTCTTGGATGAAATCTTGATAAGCATGGACAGCGCAGATGACCGGCAGGCAGATGAAATTCTGCGGGGATTAGATTTGTCGAAAATGAAAGAAAAGCATCCTATGGCGTTGTCCGGCGGCGAGAAACAGAGAGTGGCTATCGCTTCAGCGGTTGCGTCAAAGCGCGACATTATTCTTTTTGACGAGCCGACAAGCGGTTTAGACTTGCGGCATATGCGGGAAGTTGCGGTAAATATTAAGCGGCTCGCCGCAATGGGTAAAACTGTTTTTGTGATAACGCATGACCCGGAACTTATTTTGTCCTGTTGTACCCAC
>JAITKN010000077.1 GCA_031278415.1 Oscillospiraceae bacterium | reverse complement strand
ATTGAGGTGTCGGTAACCATGAGCGTTCCCATCGGTTCGCCCTCGACGAGTGTATACGCCGCGCCCTCCGGCGGATCATCTGTAAGCTCGCCTATTCTGATCGACGCCGAGTACGTTCCTTTGCCGTCATTGGTAAGCGTAACCGGCACGACCTGGGAACCTAATAACAACGAGGCATACCCTGTCACGGAATAGTTCGACAAATCTACATATGTCAGGTTATTGCCGGTCGCCTCCAACCGCACAAAACTATACTGATCAGGCACGGGCAAGTCCAGCTCGGTCAGGTTATTGTTGGAGCAATTTAAATTTGTAAACGATATGCAACCGGACAGATTCAGCGTTGTCAGTTCATTGTTTTGGCAATACAGCAAATAAAGTTTGTCAAGCCCGGATACGTCCAACTCTTTCAGCTGATTGTCCTCGCAATTCAAAACTGTAAGCGCGGCATTTTTTGACACGTCCAACTTCGTCAGAACGTTTTTGTCACAATTAAACCATTTAAGCGCGGGACAAGTGGACACGTCCAACTCTTTCAGCTGATTGTGGCTGCAACCAAACCTTGCAAGCATGGTGCAGTTGGACACGTCCAACTTGGTCAGAGCGGCGCCGGAGCAATCCAAAACTGTAAGCGCGGCATTTTTTGACACATCCAACGCTGTCAGCTGACTGCCGCTGCAATCCAAATATGTAAGCGCGGTGAAATGTTCAATTCCTACCAAGGAAGATACGGATAAGGGAGATAGGTATGCTAAAGAAACATTCATTGTTATAACCTTCGCGATTTCCACCGTTGTCAGAACATCATCTTTGTCTGTATCAAAGGCTTTAACGTAATAGCGAAAGGTCCCGTCCGGGAAGTTTTGTTCGTCAATCGCTATACCGCCATCCTCCGCCTTTGCCGTCAGGTTGAGTGTAAAACTCGGCGCGAGGGTTATCAGGAGCGCGGTTGCAATCGCGAGCGTAATAAATCGGCGTAAATTTACGTTATTTGACGAAAATTGGGGGGGGGGGGGGTAAATTTATTGTTAAATTTTACCATTTGGGGTAATCTCCTTTGTGCGCAAAAATTTTTATATTCGCATTGTACCACGCCGGAATGGCGGTGTCAAGCGTTTTTTTGTAAAAATATTTCAGGAGTAATCTCGCCGTTAAAATATCAGCGTTTCAAAATCACTTATGATACTTGCTGCCTTCAGCGATTTTGTAGGCACGGTATATTTGCTCCAGCAGCATCACCCGAAACAAATGGTGCGGGAAAGTCATTTCGGACGCCGATATAAGCAGATCCGCCTGTTCCTTAACGCGCGGGTGCAGACCGTTCGAGCCGCCGATGATGAAGTAGATGGGAGTTTTCCCAACGCTTTCGCAAGTTTTCAGCAACTTGGAAAATTGTTCGCTGCCGAGCTGTTTTCCCTCGACGCACATCGCGGCAGTCAGACCCTGCTTCCCGCGCCCCGGGAGTCGAAGCTCCAACGCCGCCGCCTCCTTGGCGAGAGCCGCTTCAATGTCGCCCTCGTGCGCGTTAGGCGTAACGCGTGTCTCCGGGATTTCTTCAATTGTCAGCCGGCAATAAGCCTCAAGCCGTTTAATGTACTCTTTAGCGGCGTCCGCGAAGAACCCCTCTTTAATTTTCCCGATACAAATTATGTTGATTTTGACCATAGCTCAAACCTCGTAAATATTGCTTAAATCCCACCGCGGAGCGACGTCAACCGCCGTATCGCGATAACCATAGCAGTTAAGTCGCGACACCACAGTATCAAGCGCGATTTGCGGAGCGTTATTCTCGTGACTGAGGTGGGCCAAGGAGATTTGTTCCGTGCCGTTTGCCGCCAGAAGCGCCGCGAAGTCCGCCGCGTCATCGTTTGACAGATGTCCGGAATCGCCCGCGATCCTGCGTTTCAGCGCATATGGGTACGGTCCCGAGCGAAGCATACGGCTGTCGTGATTGCTTTCCAAAAACGCCATATGCGCGCCGAGTACAGCATTTTGAACCGCCGCCGTGACCTTGCCGAGGTCAGTAGCATACGCCAACTTCCGCTTGCCGTCCGAAAAAGTGAACCCATACGACTGCTCGGAATCGTGAGACGTCTCGAACGCTCCCGCAAGCAGATCACCGATGACAAGCGTTCCGCTGAATCCACATTCGGCGTCGTCAAGCCCTATTGCGCGCGCCGTTCCGCAAGACATATACAGCGGGATATCGGGGTAATGCTTATGCAGCATATCCAGACCGCCGATGTGGTCGCGGTGTTCGTGCGTAATGAGTACGGCGGAGAGTTTATCGGGAGTGATTCCACATTCCGCCAACGACTTGGTAATCCTCCGCAAAGAGATGCCCGCATCAATGAGTATGTATGTTCCGCTTTGCCATACCAAAGCGGAATTTCCGTCGGAACCGCTGCTGAAAGTCCTGAACCTCATTACGCCGCGCCGCCCTCCGCTCTGCTGCCGCCGCCCGCTATATCGGATGTCTCTACCACTTCGATGTCGTTATGAATGGTAATGTTCGCGCCCAAACGCCGAAGTTTCTCGACGATGTCTTCATATCCGCGCTCAATCTCCCAAACATCGCTGATGCGCGTAACTCCCTCCGCGGCGAGACCCGCGATGACCATCGCCGCGCCCGCGCGTAAATCCGTGGCGATTATCGGCGCTCCGGTGAGCTTGGCGCTCCCTTCAATAACGGCGTCACGTCCGCTTTGCGAGACAATAGCGCCCATATTTTGAAGCTGTTCCAGGTATTGAAAGCGATTGTCCCAGACCGCTTCGGTCACTTTGCCGGTTCCGTCCGCAATGCACAGGAGAGTAGTTATCTGCGGTTGCATATCGGTTGGGAATCCCGGATACGGCGCCGTCTTGACATTTGTGCTTCTCAGCCGCTTTCGCGCCGACGATGCTGTAACGCAATCCCCGTTCTCTTCAATGCGTACGCCCATATCGCTTAATTTGCTCGTGATACAGTATAAGTGTCTCGGGACTACGTTGCGAACCGTAATCTTTCCGCCGGTAGCCGCCGCCATACACAGATACGTACCCGCCTCAATTTGATCCGGCAGAATGCTGTAATCCCCGCCGACAAGGCGGTCAACCCCGTAAACGCGGATGGTACTGCTGCCCGCGCCGCGCACCGCCGCGCCCATCTTATTCAGGAAGTTTGCCAAATCAACCACATGCGGCTCAAGTGCCGCGTTTTCAATAATCGTCGTTCCCTCGGCAAATACCGCCGCCAGAATCGTATTAATCGTCGCGCCCACCGATACGACATCCATATAAATTCGGTTGCCGCGCAGTTTCTTACCGTTGTTAACGGCGCGAATCCAGCCGCCGGAATGCTCAACATCCGCGCCAAGCGCCTCAAACCCCTTTATGTGTTGGTCTATCGGACGCCCGCTTGAACCGTAGCCGAAATCGCATCCGCCCGGAGTCGCGACTATCGCCTCGCCGAATCTGCCGAGCAACGCGCCAAGCGCATAATACGACGCCCTGCATTTGCCGTACAGTTCTACCCGCGCCACCGCGTCAGGTTTAACATCACGGCAGTCAATGCTGTACGCGTTCGGCGCAACACGGGTAATCAACGCGCCGAGACATGTCAAAATTTCCATAATCGTAGTAACATCGCCAACCTCCGGAATATTGTCGATATAGCAAACCCCGTCAACAGCCAGCGCCGCCGCAATTATCGCAACAGCCGCATTCTTAGTGCCGCTGATGTCAACATTACCCGTAAGCCTTTCTCCGCCTATGATATCGTAATGTTTCACGATAATTTCCTCCTCAGTAATTTTGTAAACATTTGCAACAATAATCGCCTATTTATTGTTTACATAATTTAGATTATAATTCAAAAAAGGAATAAGAACGAACCATTTTCACACACAGACCCCTCTGATTACTTTAATTGTCACTTACTATACCATACTGTAATCAAATTGTAAAGAATTTTTTTCAATTTTCAGATTTTTTTTTCGGCGCGATTACAGTTCGCGTTAGCCGGGAACTTCCGCAATCAAGCTGAAGCACCGCTGATGAGGTTCAGTCTTCACCGAAAATTTCTTTGTAAATCTCCTGAGTGACTTCATTAATCCGCTTTGAAAGTTCCTCATACTTGCGCGTTAGCTCCCTGCCGGCGTTGGTAAGCGAGCATCCGCCGCCGTAGCGGCCTCCCTGCTGCCGCGTAAGTATAGCGCAGTTCAATCCCAGCTCAATGTTGCGAATGATTTTCCAACCCTTGCTGTAGCTGAGGTTCATCTCCGCGCACGCCGCTTTGAGCGACGCCTTTTCGTCCATGAATTTGAGCAGTTTCAGCGCGCCCGGACCGAAAAAACCGACGTCGTCATTTGATAACCAAACCTTAACTTTGCCGCGCATTGTGTTATTCTCCTTTTATTTAGCAGACTTTATAGTTGTCAGCCTATTTTGAAAGCGTATATCGCTTCATTGCCCGATCTTAAACGCAAAGCCTTAAAATTCCGCCGAACCGACAACTCTCGGATACGGAAGTACATCGCGTATATTGCCTATTCCGGTAAGGTACATTAACAAACGCTCAAACCCGAGTCCGAAACCCGCGTGACGCGTACCGCCGTAACGGCGCAGGTCAAGGTACCATCGGTATGCCTCTTTATCCATATGCATCTCCGTCATACGCGCTTCCAAAACGTCAAGGCGTTCCTCGCGCTGACTGCCCCCGATTATCTCACCGATACCCGGCACCAGCAAATCCATTGCCGCCACCGTGCGTCCATCGTCATTGAGGCGCATATAAAACGCCTTGATTTCCTTAGGATAGTTAATTATGAATACCGGACGCTTAAAATGCTCCTCAGTAAGATACCGCTCATGTTCCGTTTGCAAATCCGCGCCCCACTCAACCGGGTATCTGAACACTACGCCGCTGTTTTTAAGTATACCGATCGCGTCGCCGTATTCGCACACGCCGAAGTCCGACCCGACCACTCCGGTCAGGCGGTCTATTAACCCCTTGTCAACGAAATTGTTGAGGAAAGTCAGTTCCGACCGGCACTCGCGTAATATATAGCTGATGACGTGTTTCAACGTGTCTTCCGCAAGCTTCATATTATCGCCGATGTCCGCAAACGCGATTTCAGGTTCCAACATCCAGAATTCCGCCGCGTGACGAGGCGTGTTGCTGTCCTCAGCGCGGAAGGTCGGACCGAACGTGTACGTTTTGCCGAACGCCATCGCGAAAGTCTCCGCCTCGAGCTGTCCGCTGACCGTTAAGGACGACTTCCCTCCGAAGAACTCGCCGTCAAAATTCTCCGCTGTGACGCGGAACATCTGACCCGCGCCCTCGGCATCGCTCTTTGTAATTATCGGAGCGTGAAGCATAACGAATCCGCGTTCATTGAAGAAGCTATGCAGCGCGAAACTCGCGGCGCTGCGGATTCTGAAAGCCGCGCCAAATAGGTTTGTTCGCGGGCGCAAATGAGCTATTGTTCGCAGATACTCTGCCGTATGACGCTTTTTTTGCAGAGGATAATCCGACCGGCTCTTGCCTTCGACGATGATTTCGGAAGCCTTTACCTCATACGGCTGCTTGCCGCCGGGTGTGAGTACAACGCTGCCGCGAACTATAACAGCGCTGCCTATGTTCAGCGCGGATACCTCTGAGTAATTCGCAAGCGACGCGTCAAATACTATTTGCGCGTTTCCGAATGAACTTCCATCGTTAAGCTCAATGAACCCGAAGTTTTTCATATCGCGCAGCGAACGCGTCCACCCGCGAAGCTCAACCGCGGCAAACTCATTCGGACCCGCGCTCAACTCTCTGATTGTACTAAGCCGCATACGCCGACACCTCACCTTTCAACTGTCTTGAGTTGCGTGCCGCTATAAGGCTGCGCAAACGAATTTTCACCGCGCCGAGGTTTGTTATTTCATCGATTTTGACGCTTGTAAACAGCCGCCCCCGCGCCGCCATAATATCACGCAGCTCGTCCGTAGTTATCGCGTCCGTGCCGCATCCGAAGCTGACAAGCTGCACAAACTCCATATCAGGCTGAGTCGCCGCATAGCGAGCCGCGTCGTACATACGCGCCTGAAATGTCCACTGATTTAGCACACTTCGAGCTTCTTTCCCATCCGCGAACCCGCATATGGCGTCCTCTGTGATTACCGCCAATCCGAGCGACGTAATAAGTTCGTCAATCCCGTGGCAAATTTCAGGGTCAACATGATACGGACGCCCCGCAAGCACGATAATCGGAACGCCTTTCGCCCGCGCCTCCGCAACGCAGCGCTTACCCTCCGACACAATATCGCCGCGGTATTGTTCATAGGCGGCAAAGGCAGCTTTGACCGCGTTAGCTGTCTCGCGCTCCGGAATATCAAATTCTTGCCGCATAAGCGCGCTCAGACGCTTTGCCAACGCTTTCGGGCGATGCTGACCCGTGTACGGCGTCAGAAATCTCATTCCGCGCAAAATAGGCATATTAGCCCTTAGCAGCTCCGGATAATAGGCGACTACCGGGCAGTTATAGTGGTTGTCGCCGCGCCCCTCGTCAAAGTTGTATGAGCCGCACGGATAGAAGATGACGCCATTATCACCAAGCTCCCGCGCAAGCCATTCAATGTGACCGTGTAGAAGTTTTGCCGGATAGCAGACGGTGTCGCTGGGGATCGTCTTTTGACCATCACGATAAAGCGCTCTGCTTGACGCGGGGGATACGACTACATCGAATCCGAGCGATGTGAAAAACTCCCGCCAGAATGGCAAATTCTCCAACATATTAAGTCCAAACGGCAACCCGATCTTTCCGCGATCCGCCGATGCTTTACGCGCCGTTAAACCGGGCTGCGTAAGCCGTTTCAGCTTCCGGGCGAACATATTCGGAAGCTCGCTTTTCTCGCCCTGAATCGGTTTGCCGCATCTGTTACCGCTTATGAAACGCCTTCCGTCGCCGAACGTGTTAATCGTAAGCGAACACTTGTTAGTACAGCCGCCGCACACGGCGGGTTTAGCGGTATGGGTAAACGCGCTAAGCTCTTCCGGTGTAATTACGGCGGAAGAAACATTCTCGGCGCCGCGATATTCCGACGCGTATAACGCGGCTCCGTAAGCTCCCATCAGACCGGCGATTACAGGACGCGTCACTTCGCTCCCGATTTCTGTCTCGAACCCGCGAAGCACAGCGTCGTTCAAAAATGTTCCGCCCTGTACGACTATGTTTTCGCCGAGTTCGTCAGCGTTAGCCGCGCGTATTACCTTATAAATCGCGTTCTTCACAACCGAGATGCTAAGTCCCGCCGATATGGAATTTACACTTGCGCCATCCTTTTGCGCCTGCTTTACGCTGCTGTTCATAAACACCGTACAGCGCGAACCCAAATCCGCCGGAGCAGAGGCAAACAGTCCAAGTGCCGCGAACTCTGCGGCATCATACCCCAACACTTTGGCAAAAGAGCTGATAAAGCTCCCGCATCCGCTTGAACACGCCTCGTTAAGAAGAATACCGTCAACCGCACCGCCGCGAATTTTGAAGCACTTCATATCTTGCCCGCCGATGTCAATCAGGAAATCCACATTAGGCTGAAACTTCTTTGCCGCCGTGAGGTGCGCTACGGTTTCGACAACGCCGTAATCAAATTTGAACGCGCTTTTAATCAGGTCTTCACCATAGCCCGTGACGGCGGAACCCAATATGCTCACACGATTACCTATAAGCGCGTAAATCTCCGTCAGAACGGCGATAATAACTTTCACCGGATTGCCCTTGTTTTCGGCATAGTATTGATACAGGAGCTTACCTTGCGGAGTAATCAGCGCGGCTTTGGTAGTCGTGCTTCCGGCATCCACCCCGAGAAAGGCTCCGCCGCTGTATGCGGTCAAGTCTTCCGTTTCTATGTTCGCCTTTGCGTGACGCTCGGAAAACGCGTCGTATTCCGCTTGTGATTCAAACAGCGGCGCAAGTGTGTCGACGGAAAGGTCTTCGCCCGCGCTGTTCCGGAGACTTGTGAGTATCTCGCTGAAATCCATCGTCTCGCTTGCGCGTAACGCGGCGCCAATCGCGGCGAATACTTCCGCGTTCGCGGGGAATACGGCTTCCTCCGAAGTCAGGCACAGAGTCTCTGTAAAACGTGTACGCAGACCCTGCGAGAAAGTCAGGGGACCGCCGAGGAACACGATAGTACCGCTAAGTTCCCTGCCTTGAGCCAATCCGCCAACGGTCTGGTCAACTACCGCTTGGTAAATTGATGCCGCCACATCTTCCTTGCGGCCGCCTTGGTTGATAATCGGCTGAATGTCGCTCTTGGCAAATACTCCGCAGCGTGAAGCGATTGGATAAATTTTCTCGTAATTAAGCGAAAGCGTGTCAAGCTCGGCGACCGTAATGTCCATAAGCGTAGCCATCTGGTCAATGAACGCGCCTGTACCACCGGCGCAGCTGCCGTTCATACGTTCCTCTAACGCGCTGCCGAAGAAAATTATTTTGGCATCCTCGCCGCCGAGTTCAATCACCGCGTCCGCGTTCGGGTAAAAGCGGTTTACTGCCGCCGCGGTAGCGTAAACCTCTTGGACAAACGGCAGCTTAGCCGATTTAGCCACACCGAGACCCGCGGAACCCGTAAGCGCAACCTCGACCCGCTCGCCGACCAGCTCCGGCAACGCCTCCGCCGCGTTACGAAGCGACCTGATGGTACGCTCACGCGTTTCGCTGAAGTGGCGTTCATAGCTGCGGTAGAGAATATTCGCGTTTTCATCGGACACAACAACTTTTACGGTTGTGGAGCCAATATCAATTCCTATTTTCTTCATACTGTCCCGCTACTTACGTCCCGCGCCGCCGCTGAACCCTCCCGAACGTCCCGCGCCGCCGCCGAAATTGCTCGGGCGCGACGGACGCGTACCGCCGGATCCGCCGTGTCTGCTGTTAGGGCGGTACGATGGCGGGCGGCGAACTCTTGGCGCGCGATAGCGGCTTCCGCTGTAGAAACCCGGCAGGAACCAAAACCAACTCGGGAACGGACCGGTACGCACATATCTCGGACCGCGAATATACGCGTTGCGCCGTGTAGTCGCTATCGCGGCGAGAATAAGAACGGCAAAAAGCAAGATTATAAATATAACAACAATCGCAAAGCCGCCGAGCGAAAAGAACAGTCCGCTGAAACCATTCAGCTTCCCGCCGCCCGAACCGCCGCGAAGCTCCTTGCTAAGCTCCGGAATAATATTCATCACCGCGCCGTTATAGTCTTTATAATCGTAGTCGCGATAGAAGTATCTTTCAAGCAGAGAATTTGCCTCGTAATCGCTGAGACCAACGTTATTGCCGTACGACAGATATACTCTGTTATCGGCGCGTTCGGTGAAGTACAGAAGTAAGCCATTGACGCCGTACAATTCAAACAGGTAGCGCGAGTAAACCTCACTATCCGCGTAACCGCTCGGAAGCCGCGTGTCCGTTACAACTATAATCTGTCCGCCGTTTTGAGCGTATAATTTTTCGTTAACGTAGAGAATCTCTTGCTCCGTTGAATTTGACAGCAAATTGCCGTTGTCATATACAACGGGATAGCTCACCGGCGGCGAGTCGGTGAGCTGCGCGCTGCCCATACCGCTGTCGCGGCTCGCGCGAATTATATGCCCCGCAATCAGCGCGGCGGCAATCACCGCTATCAGAACTATAAGCGCGAAACTTCTTGATTTGATAAATCTCATTTTCCGAACTCCAATAGTTTCGCTTTAAGCTCATTTTCGACTCGCCGAAGTTCTGACGCCGCCTCCCGACGCTTCTCACTTCCTTCCGCCTGAATTTGCCGAACCTCGTCAAGTGTGGAAATAAGCCTCTCGTTTGTGAATTTAAGGGTTTCGAGGTCAACGATGCCGCGCTCCGACTCCGCCGCTACGCCGATAGTCGCCGTTTTGAGCGTTTCGGCGTTCTTGCGCAGAAGTTCATTGGTATAGTCGGTAACACTACGCTGCGCGTGAAGCGCTTGTTCCGCGTTGGCAAGCCCGAGCGCGAGCACCATCTGACTGCGCCACAGCGGAATCGTGTTAATCAGCGAGGTTTGTATCTTCTCGATAAGCGCGGTTTCGTTATTTTGAATCATCCTGATTTGCGGCGCCATCTGAACGGAAATAGTGCGCGTAAGCTCCAAGTCGTGCAACTTTTTCTCGAAACGGTTAATTTGATTAGCAAAATCATTAACCGCCTGCGCGTCTTCCGGAAGTCCGCTTTGCGCCGCTTTGTTTTCGAGCGCGGGAAGCTCCGCTTCTTTGGCGGCTTTCAGACGCTCCTTGCCCGCGATGACGTACAATGACAATTCCTTGAAATATTCGAGGTTTTTGCCGTACATAATATCCAGGGTTGCAACATCTTTTTGCAGGATCAAGCTGTGTTCCTCAAGTTTTTCGGTAATCGCGGTTACGTTGGTCTCGACCTTGCTGTAACGGTTTTTAAGCGCGGTCATCTTAGCCGCCGCGTTTCGGAATAGGCTTTTTTTCTGAGCGTCGTCTATGTCCAGCCCTTTAAGCTCTCCGACAAGGTTTGCCAGAGCGTTCCCGACTTCGCCCATATCCTTGCTGCGGACGCTGTTCAGCGCGGCCTCGGAAAACTCTGAAATATTTTGCTGAGCCGGAACGCCGAACTGAATAATCGCGTTGGTATCGCTCAGATTAACGCCCTCCGTAAGTTCGGCAACGCGTCGGCGTTCATCCTCAGTAAGGTCTTCCGTGGTGTTAGGCGCGGCGCTGATGATCGCCGTGTCGTCTGCATTTTTCATTTTCAGTTCCTCCTTAGTTAGTTGTATATTGCTTTTGTGACCCCTCGTCAACATCGTCCGAGTATGCCGGAGCGGCGTTAGCCGATTGTCATTTGCCGCTTATGGTAACTCCTCTGAACACAATCCACGGAACCGCGATACTGCCGTCCTGAATTTGACTGTTGCCGATACCTCCGATATTGTTAAGCATATCGCGCAGATTGCCGCTGATCATAGTTTCGCTTACGGCTTCGGCGATTTTACCGCCGCGAATCCGGAAGCTGTTCTTGGCAATACCGGAGAAGTCGCCGTTAGACGCCGGATTGCCCCCGCTGAAACGGTTTAGTACAAGCCCGTTCCCAATGCTTGCGGCAAGCTCGTCAAAGCTCTTGTCGCCAGGGGCGATAATACAATTAACGCCGTAGTTGCCCGCTCGCTTATGACCCGTCTTATTTGCGCTGTATCGGTTACAAATAAAGCTTTTCAGTATACCGTTTTCGATTACCGTGTGTTTTTCGGCAAGGTGCCCGTCGCTTGTAAGCTCGCTGCCTTTGACGAAGCGATCATCAAATGGGTCAAACTCAACGGTAAGTCGAGAATCCGCTACCATCTGACCAAGCTTGTCCTTCCACGGACTGCTGCCCGTGTACAACGAACCTCCATAGACGGAACTCGTCAGCACACTATCGATGAAATCCGCAACGCAGTCGGGCGCAACAAGCACATCGCCGACGAATTTGCCGCTGACCGGAACGGTCTCAATTTGCAGTTCAATTTCTTTGCATAGGCGGCGAACTTCCGCATTGTCCATAAACGGTTTATTAAGGTCTTCCGCGGAGAACCCATAATATTGCATAGAAGACGTTTTATCTCCGTCGCGGCCGGAAACGCCGATGCTTACGGTATAATATCCGCCATGCTGATATACCCTCGTGCCGTTGGTATTTGCGAACAGGCTGTCGCCCGTTCTGCCGCGGGTGATGAATTGCAGAATGTCCGCTTTCGGATATTCCGCTTTGCAGGCGGAAATAAAGTCTTGCATACGGTCATACATAACGCCGAGTTCAGATTCCGTCCAACCTGTATCGAATTCGCGCTCACCTATGCTCGCGCCTATGTCTTCCGCCTCGTCCGGTTCGCTGTTGTTCGCCGCCGCGACGGCTTCCTCCGCCGCCTGTGATATAGCCGCGTCGTCGCAGCGGTTAATGTACGATTCGCCCTTGCGGCTGCCGGTCAGAGCGCGAATCCCGAGCGAGTTGCTGATGGTTGTGCGGGCGAGCGAGAACTCTCCCGCGTCTACGTTCAGCTCGTCCGCTTTGCCGCGTGAGACGGAGACTTCCGCGCCATCCGCGCCGAGTTCCTTGAGTTTTGCGAACACCTTATCAACTATGGTGTAAAATTCCTGTTTCATTTGTCCAAATCCTCCAATTCGCGCTTGCGTTTCGCGCTTTGCCTATGCACCGTCGCTTTGTAGTAGTCCGCCGCCGCCACTGCCGTTTCTTGATCACCAACCTTTGCGGAATAGACCTTCTTTTTCGTGACGAAAGCAACGCTCCAACTCAGTTTTCCGCCTTCCATCCTCTTATTGCGCGGAACGACGTTAGTAATTTCGGTACGGCTGATCATAAACTCGTTAAACGGCGGGAAAATCCACACATTCTGCTTCGCGATGTGCAGCTGCTTCCCAAAATCTTTGCCGTCCGGGTAGTCTGCATAGTCGTATATTTTGAAATTCAGCAGAAGTATACGTATAATCAATATTGCCGAAGCCACCGAAAACATCCAAAACAGCGCTCGTATAATCATTCCGATCCACTTATGATGGCTGCCCATATAATCGATGTACAAAGTAAGCTCCGGAGTGTGGGCGGCAATAAAGGCCTCGTCCTTGTCCCGGAAATTGTCCGCCGTCCAATTACGCAGAAGCTCTGTAATCTCCGGGTCGGACGGCAGCAATGTACCGAAGACCGAGCCGCGCTCCTCGTCAAATCTTTCGCGCTGACCGCGGTTAAGGCGTACAGCGATGATCGAACCGGTTTCGTTATTACCCGCCTGCGCCGCGACGTAGCTAAGCTCGGAATATCCGGCGCTTTCATTGCCGTAACGGGCGAACTCCGCAAGTACGGTTTCCCACGGGACGGCGACGTATGCGCCGCTTACAAGCGCGGCGGTTTCAATGGAGACGGGCGTTTGCTTGCTGTACGTGCCGTATTCAATGCCGCCGAAACTGCCGAGTGCCCACGTAATAACAACGACGATTAAGAACGCCAAGTACCATGTCTTGCCTCTGTGCGCGAATAGCTTTCCCGGTAAAGAACCCATAGTTTCAATCCTGCTTTCGATAGTGTTGTTGATGCTCGGCGGAATAGGCTGTATCACTTCGTAACATATTACATCTGAGCGCGTTTGTCAAGATAGTTTTTGCTTAAACGGACAATTATTTGCCGCGAATGTGTCAGATGTAGGTCTTTGAGATTTATTCATCCAGCTTCAACACAGCCATAAAAGCCTCCTGCGGAACGGCGACGCTGCCGAGCGAGCGCATCTTCTTCTTGCCTTCTTTCTGCTTTTCCAACAGTTTCTTCTTACGCGTAATATCGCCGCCGTAGCACTTCGCAAGAACGTCCTTGCGAAGCGCGCGAATGGTCTCCCGAGCGATTACGCGTCCGCCTATAGCAGCCTGAACGGGTATTTCAAACATCTGCCGAGGTATATTGTCCTTCAGCTTCTCCACAATTCTGCGGGCGCGGGGATACGCCTTATCTTTGTGAACAATGAAGCTGAGCGCGTCCACCGGTTCGCCGTTCAGCAGAACATCAAGTTTAACAAGGTCGCTGCGCCGGTACTCGTCAAAGTCGTAATCAAGACTTGCGTAGCCTTTACTCCGCGATTTAAGCGCGTCAAAGAAGTCGTAAATGATTTCGTTCAGCGGAAGCAGATATTTAAGCTCTACGCGTCCGCCGTCAAGGTACACTTGGTCGGTAAGTTCACCGCGGCGTTCCTGACAAAGCTCCATAATGTTTCCAATATAATCAGGCGGCGCCATAATTGAAGCCTTGACGAATGGCTCTTCAGCGCGCTCAATAGTTGACGTGTCCGGATAATTAAGCGGATTGTCAATCATTTCCACCGTGCCGTCGGTAAGTACGACTTTATGGATTACACTCGGCGCGGTGGTGATAAGCGCGAGATTGTATTCGCGCTCCAAACGTTCCGTGATAACTTCCATATGCAGCAGACCCAGGAATCCGCAGCGGAATCCGAAGCCGAGTGCCGCTGAAGTCTCCGGCTGAAAGCTCAAAGCCGCGTCGTTAAGTTTAAGTTTTTCCAATGCGTCGCGCAAATCGGGGTAACGCGCTCCGTCCGCCGGATAAACTCCGCTGAACACCATAGGACGCGCCGGTCGGTAGCCCGGCAGCGGAACCGCGGCGGGATTTTCCGCGTCGGTAACAGTATCGCCCGGCTGAGCGTCCGCGACATTTTTGATGCTCGCGGTAAAGTACCCGACATCGCCGGCGCGAAGTTCGCCGCAAGGCTCCGGTTTGGTGGGCCGCGAATGACCAACCTCGACAACGCGGTAAACCGAGCCTGTAGACATCAGCCTGACCTCCGCGTCTTTGCGCAATATGCCGTCTTTGACGCGTACATAAGCGATAATGCCGCGATAGCTGTCATATTGACTGTCGAATATCAAAGCGCGTAAAGGTGCCTGAGTATCCGAGTTCGGCGGAGGAACATCGCGGACGATCATCTCCATTACCGCGCCGATATTGATACCCAACTTCGCGCTGATTTCCGGGCTGTTTTCGGCGGGGATCCCGATTATCTCCTCTATCTCCCGCTTGACACGCGCCGGGTCAGCGCCCGGCAAGTCGATTTTGTTGATTACCGGCAAAACCTCAAGGTTGTTATCTACCGCCAGATACGCGTTAGCCAGCGTCTGCGCCTCCGTTCCTTGGCGGGCGTCCACTACCAACAACGCGCCCTCACAGGCACTAAGACTGCGGGAGACCTCATAGTTGAAATCTACGTGTCCCGGCGTGTCAATAAGATTCAGCAGATATGTCTCTCCGTCAGCGGCTTTGTATTGCAGACCGACGGCTCGAGCCTTAATGGTAATGCCGCGCTCGCGCTCAAGTTCCATATTGTCAAGCAGCTGATTTTCCATATCACGCGGGTCAACCGCGCCGCAGACTTCAAGGATGCGATCCGCCAGAGTGCTCTTCCCATGGTCGATATGCGCGATAATGGAGAAGTTGCGAATCAGGTTTGTGTTGGTCATACAGTTAATTTTTCTCCGTAATTCGGTTAGTAAGTTTTCGCCGCGGCACCTTGCCGATTACCGGAAGAATCGGCGTAATGAATACAAATATGAGCATGATCACGCCCTCAAACATAAAGAATTTTGCGTAATCGTTGCCGGCAAGCGGCATAGTGATGTATCGCGGAATTATGACATTAGCGGCAAGCATAATCGTTGCCATAAAGCCGCCGGCGGTACCCGCGTATGTTGGTCCGATTTCGGGGAACGACAGCGGCAGCGCGGTAAGTATCGGCGTCAGTCCGAGCGTTAAGAATCCGAGCAGCGCAAGCAAAATCAGCTTTAACGGCAGATACGGCACTCTCCAAGCGAAGGCTATTCCGACCGCGCCGAGCGACCCGATTATCGCGAAGCTGACCTTCAATTTTCCGATTTTCGTCAGCAGCTTAGGCGCCAGCATACAGCCGAACATCGAAGCGAAAGTAAATACGCCGGTAATCAAAGCCGCCTCGGAATCGGAGTACTCATTCTTCAGCGCTTCCGGCAAGAACTGGCTGAGCGTCAGCGCGGATGATTGGAACAACATCATAGCGATTGCGGTAATCCACAGTTTGCGGCTTTTGACCGCAACTTTAAGACATTGCGGAATCGGCGGCGATTTCGTCTCGTCCGCTGCCGGAACAACAGGACGCTCCTTCCCGAACACAAACCACATTACAAGCACAACCACGCTAAGCGCGGCGGACGAAACAAACGCGGTGTTATAGTCGGGAAACAGCGTCGCGGCTATGCTCGATAACGCCATTGATCCGTTATTGAACGCAACGAAAATTCCCAGTCCTAAACTTATTTGATTTTTCGGAAACCAACGCCCGATGAGTTTCATTTGGTTGGAGTTGAAGAAAGTAGCCGCGACTCCGGAAAACACCATACAAATAAACATCATCTCATAACTGTCAGCCCAAACACGAGTCACAAGCGCCGCCGTACTAAGCGCGTAGCTGATAATCAGCACCCGTTTCAACCCGAACCGATCCACCGCTACTCCCGATACAAGACTAAGCACAACGCCCGCGATAAGCGGCGCGGTTGAGATAGCGACAAACGCTGTATTATCGAATATTTGGCGGTCGTTCAGCCACGGAACTCCCCATCGCGTAAGCATAAACTGGGCATATTGAGGCGACATTATGCCGAAGCACATCAGCGCAAGTATAACCCATTTATAGCCGCTGTTTTTTTCTTTAATCAAATTCGGTAACTCCTTATCGAACTTCGGATTCGGCAATCTCAACGCGTTTAAGGCGCGGCGGACGCGGCGGATCGCGGCGATAGGGGTCGTATTTGAATCGACTGCACCAATCGTACGGTTCCACAATACCAAGGCGCTTGCATATGACCTCGCCTTTGATAACGTCGGCTCCGAGCGCGCAATATGCGCACATCGGCTCGATTTTTTTTCTGAACAACATAGGCATAACCCCCGTTTTCTGTAATTATACTACACATAAGGTTTTTTGGCAAGAGGTTTTTTGGCAAGAGGTTTTTTGCCGCCGCCGCGGAAAGGCGAATTGAAAGTTTAATTGTCCGGGCAGAAAGCGGAGAGGTGGTTAGGCGAACAGGGTGGCGAAGGCGCGCGGGGAGCGCCCCGAAAGAGCTTTGCGCGGATAGTTGTTCATCCGGTTTTGGACGGCGGTGAGGCGGCGTTGGCTCACTTTTGCAAAGTCGGTGCCTTTGGGGAAGAAACGTCGGATTATGCCGTTGGCGTTCTCGTTTGTGCCGCGCTCCCAGTTGCTGTAGGGGTGAGCGTAGTAGACTTCGGGGCAATTTGCGGCTCTCATAATCGCCTCGAAATTGAGAAATTCGCTGCCGTTGTCGAAACCGAGGCTCTTAAACACAAGCGCGGCGCCGCGCTTGTGTTTAAGAGCCTCGGTTTCGACAACGGCAGCGAATTTCTCAATTTCGAGGCGATTATGAGAGCCGCAAATTGCCCCGAAGTCTACTACGCTCACCCCTACAGCAACTGGGAGCGCGGCACAAACGAGAACGCCAACGGCATAATCCGACGTTTCTTCCCCAAAGGCACCGACTTTGCAAAAGTGAGCCAACGCCGCCTCACCGCCGTCCAAAACCGGATGAACAACTATCCGCGCAAAGCTCTTTCGGGGCGCTCCCCGCGCGCCTTCGCCACCCTGTTCGCCTAACCACCTCTCCGCTTTCTGCCCGGACAATTAAACTTTCAATTCGCCTTTCCGCGGCGGCGGCAAAAAACCTCTTGCCAAAAAACCTCTTGCCAAAAAACCTTATGTGTAGTATAATTACAGAAAACGGGGGTTATGCCTATGTTGTTCAGAAAAAAAATCGAGCCGATGTGCGCATATTGCGCGCTCGGAGCCGACGTTATCAAAGGCGAGGTCATATGCAAGCGCCTTGGTATTGTGGAACCGTACGATTGGTGCAGTCGATTCAAATACGACCCCTATCGCCGCGATCCGCCGCGTCCGCCGCGCCTTAAACGCGTTGAGATTGCCGAATCCGAAGTTCGATAAGGAGTTACCGAATTTGATTAAAGAAAAAAACAGCGGCTATAAATGGGTTATACTTGCGCTGATGTGCTTCGGCATAATGTCGCCTCAATATGCCCAGTTTATGCTTACGCGATGGGGAGTTCCGTGGCTGAACGACCGCCAAATATTCGATAATACAGCGTTTGTCGCTATCTCAACCGCGCCGCTTATCGCGGGCGTTGTGCTTAGTCTTGTATCGGGAGTAGCGGTGGATCGGTTCGGGTTGAAACGGGTGCTGATTATCAGCTACGCGCTTAGTACGGCGGCGCTTGTGACTCGTGTTTGGGCTGACAGTTATGAGATGATGTTTATTTGTATGGTGTTTTCCGGAGTCGCGGCTACTTTCTTCAACTCCAACCAAATGAAACTCATCGGGCGTTGGTTTCCGAAAAATCAAATAAGTTTAGGACTGGGAATTTTCGTTGCGTTCAATAACGGATCAATGGCGTTATCGAGCATAGCCGCGACGCTGTTTCCCGACTATAACACCGCGTTTGTTTCGTCCGCCGCGCTTAGCGTGGTTGTGCTTGTAATGTGGTTTGTGTTCGGGAAGGAGCGTCCTGTTGTTCCGGCAGCGGACGAGACGAAATCGCCGCCGATTCCGCAATGTCTTAAAGTTGCGGTCAAAAGCCGCAAACTGTGGATTACCGCAATCGCTATGATGTTGTTCCAATCATCCGCGCTGACGCTCAGCCAGTTCTTGCCGGAAGCGCTGAAGAATGAGTACTCCGATTCCGAGGCGGCTTTGATTACCGGCGTATTTACTTTCGCTTCGATGTTCGGCTGTATGCTGGCGCCTAAGCTGCTGACGAAAATCGGAAAATTGAAGGTCAGCTTCGCGATAATCGGGTCGCTCGGCGCGGTCGGAATAGCCTTCGCTTGGAGAGTGCCGTATCTGCCGTTAAAGCTGATTTTGCTTGCGCTGCTCGGATTCTTAACGCTCGGACTGACGCCGATACTTACCGCGCTGCCGCTGTCGTTCCCCGAAATCGGACCAACATACGCGGGTACCGCCGGCGGCTTTATGGCAACGATTATGCTTGCCGCTAATGTCATAATTCCGCGATACATCACTATGCCGCTTGCCGGCAACGATTACGCAAAATTCTTTATGTTTGAGGGCGTGATCATGCTCATATTTGTATTCATTACGCCGATTCTTCCGGTAATCGGCAAGGTGCCGCGGCGAAAACTTACTAACCGAATTACGGAGAAAAATTAACTGTATGACCAACACAAACCTGATTCGCAACTTCTCCATTATCGCGCATATCGACCATGGGAAGAGCACTCTGGCGGATCGCATCCTTGAAGTCTGCGGCGCGGTTGACCCGCGTGATATGGAAAATCAGCTGCTTGACAATATGGAACTTGAGCGCGAGCGCGGCATTACCATTAAGGCTCGAGCCGTCGGTCTGCAATACAAAGCCGCTGACGGAGAGACATATCTGCTGAATCTTATTGACACGCCGGGACACGTAGATTTCAACTATGAGGTCTCCCGCAGTCTTAGTGCCTGTGAGGGCGCGTTGTTGGTAGTGGACGCCCGCCAAGGAACGGAGGCGCAGACGCTGGCTAACGCGTATCTGGCGGTAGATAACAACCTTGAGGTTTTGCCGGTAATCAACAAAATCGACTTGCCGGGCGCTGACCCGGCGCGTGTCAAGCGGGAGATAGAGGAGATAATCGGGATCCCCGCCGAAAACAGCCCGGAAATCAGCGCGAAGTTGGGTATCAATATCGGCGCGGTAATGGAGATGATCGTCCGCGATGTTCCTCCGCCGAACTCGGATACTCAGGCACCTTTACGCGCTTTGATATTCGACAGTCAATATGACAGCTATCGCGGCATTATCGCTTATGTACGCGTCAAAGACGGCATATTGCGCAAAGACGCGGAGGTCAGGCTGATGTCTACAGGCTCGGTTTACCGCGTTGTCGAGGTTGGTCATTCGCGGCCCACCAAACCGGAGCCTTGCGGCGAACTTCGCGCCGGCGATGTCGGGTACTTTACCGCGAGCATCAAAAATGTCGCGGACGCTCAGCCGGGCGATACTGTTACCGACGCGGAAAATCCCGCCGCGGTTCCGCTGCCGGGCTACCGACCGGCGCGTCCTATGGTGTTCAGCGGAGTTTATCCGGCGGACGGAGCGCGTTACCCCGATTTGCGCGACGCATTGGAAAAACTTAAACTTAACGACGCGGCTTTGAGCTTTCAGCCGGAGACTTCAGCGGCACTCGGCTTCGGATTCCGCTGCGGATTCCTGGGTCTGCTGCATATGGAAGTTATCACGGAACGTTTGGAGCGCGAATACAATCTCGCGCTTATCACCACCGCGCCGAGTGTAATCCATAAAGTCGTACTTACCGACGGCACGGTGGAAATGATTGACAATCCGCTTAATTATCCGGACACGTCAACTATTGAGCGCGCTGAAGAGCCATTCGTCAAGGCTTCAATTATGGCGCCGCCTGATTATATTGGAAACATTATGGAGCTTTGTCAGGAACGCCGCGGTGAACTTACCGACCAAGTGTACCTTGACGGCGGACGCGTAGAGCTTAAATATCTGCTTCCGCTGAACGAAATCATTTACGACTTCTTTGACGCGCTTAAATCGCGGAGTAAAGGCTACGCAAGTCTTGATTACGACTTTGACGAGTACCGGCGCAGCGACCTTGTTAAACTTGATGTTCTGCTGAACGGCGAACCGGTGGACGCGCTCAGCTTCATTGTTCACAAAGATAAGGCGTATCCCCGCGCCCGCAGAATTGTGGAGAAGCTGAAGGACAATATACCTCGGCAGATGTTTGAAATACCCGTTCAGGCTGCTATAGGCGGACGCGTAATCGCTCGGGAGACCATTCGCGCGCTTCGCAAGGACGTTCTTGCGAAGTGCTACGGCGGCGATATTACGCGTAAGAAGAAACTGTTGGAAAAGCAGAAAGAAGGCAAGAAGAAGATGCGCTCGCTCGGCAGCGTCGCCGTTCCGCAGGAGGCTTTTATGGCTGTGTTGAAGCTGGATGAATAAATCTCAAAGACCTACATCTGACACATTCGCGGCAAATAATTGTCCGTTTAAGCAAAAACTATCTTGACAAACGCGCTCAGATGTAATATGTTACGAAGTGATACAGCCTATTCCGCCGAGCATCAACAACACTATCGAAAGCAGGATTGAAACTATGGGTTCTTTACCGGGAAAGCTATTCGCGCACAGAGGCAAGACATGGTACTTGGCGTTCTTAATCGTCGTTGTTATTACGTGGGCACTCGGCAGTTTCGGCGGCATTGAATACGGCACGTACAGCAAGCAAACGCCCGTCTCCATTGAAACCGCCGCGCTTGTAAGCGGCGCATACGTCGCCGTCCCGTGGGAAACCGTACTTGCGGAGTTCGCCCGTTACGGCAATGAAAGCGCCGGATATTCCGAGCTTAGCTACGTCGCGGCGCAGGCGGGTAATAACGAAACCGGTTCGATCATCGCTGTACGCCTTAACCGCGGTCAGCGCGAAAGATTTGACGAGGAGCGCGGCTCGGTCTTCGGTACATTGCTGCCGTCCGACCCGGAGATTACAGAGCTTCTGCGTAATTGGACGGCGGACAATTTCCGGGACAAGGACGAGGCCTTTATTGCCGCCCACACTCCGGAGCTTACTTTGTACATCGATTATATGGGCAGCCATCATAAGTGGATCGGAATGATTATACGAGCGCTGTTTTGGATGTTTTCGGTGGCTTCGGCAATATTGATTATACGTATACTTCTGCTGAATTTCAAAATATACGACTATGCAGACTACCCGGACGGCAAAGATTTTGGGAAGCAGCTGCACATCGCGAAGCAGAATGTGTGGATTTTCCCGCCGTTTAACGAGTTTATGATCAGCCGTACCGAAATTACTAACGTCGTTCCGCGCAATAAGAGGATGGAAGGCGGAAAACTGAGTTGGAGCGTTGCTTTCGTCACGAAAAAGAAGGTCTATTCCGCAAAGGTTGGTGATCAAGAAACGGCAGTGGCGGCGGCGGACTACTACAAAGCGACGGTGCATAGGCAAAGCGCGAAACGCAAGCGCGAATTGGAGGATTTGGACAAATGAAACAGGAATTTTACACCATAGTTGATAAGGTGTTCGCAAAACTCAAGGAACTCGGCGCGGATGGCGCGGAAGTCTCCGTCTCACGCGGCAAAGCGGACGAGCTGAACGTAGACGCGGGAGAGTTCTCGCTCGCCCGCACAACCATCAGCAACTCGCTCGGGATTCGCGCTCTGACCGGCAGCCGCAAGGGCGAATCGTACATTAACCGCTGCGACGACGCGGCTATATCACAGGCGGCGGAGGAAGCCGTCGCGGCGGCGAACAACAGCGAACCGGACGAGGCGGAAGACATAGGCGCGAGCATAGGTGAGCGCGAATTCGATACAGGTTGGACGGAATCTGAACTCGGCGTTATGTATGACCGTATGCAAGACTTTATTTCCGCCTGCAAAGCGGAATATCCGAAAGCGGACATTCTGCAATTCATCACCCGCGGCAGAACGGGCGACAGCCTGTTCGCAAATACCAACGGCACGAGGGTATATCAGCATGGCGGATATTATACCGTAAGCATCGGCGTTTCCGGCCGCGACGGAGATAAAACGTCTTCTATGCAATATTATGGGTTCTCCGCGGAAGACCTTAATAAACCGTTTATGGACAATGCGGAAGTTCGCCGCCTATGCAAAGAAATTGAACTGCAAATTGAGACCGTTCCGGTCAGCGGCAAATTCGTCGGCGATGTGCTTGTTGCGCCCGACTGCGTTGCGGATTTCATCGATAGTGTGCTGACGAGTTCCGTCTATGGAGGTTCGTTGTACACGGGCAGCAGTCCGTGGAAGGACAAGCTTGGTCAGATGGTAGCGGATTCTCGACTTACCGTTGAGTTTGACCCATTTGATGATCGCTTCGTCAAAGGCAGCGAGCTTACAAGCGACGGGCACCTTGCCGAAAAACACACGGTAATCGAAAACGGTATACTGAAAAGCTTTATTTGTAACCGATACAGCGCAAATAAGACGGGTCATAAGCGAGCGGGCAACTACGGCGTTAATTGTATTATCGCCCCTGGCGACAAGAGCTTTGACGAGCTTGCCGCAAGCATTGGGAACGGGCTTGTACTAAACCGTTTCAGCGGGGGCAATCCGGCGTCTAACGGCGACTTCTCCGGTATTGCCAAGAACAGCTTCCGGATTCGCGGCGGTAAAATCGCCGAAGCCGTAAGCGAAACTATGATCAGCGGCAATCTGCGCGATATGCTTAACAATATCGGAGGTATCGGCAACAGTCAAATTCAGGACGGCAGTATCGCGGTTCCGTGGATTGTGTTCAGAGGAGTTACCATAAGCGGCAAATGACAATCGGCTAACGCCGCTCCGGCATACTCGGACGATGTTGACGAGGGGTCACAAAAGCAATATACAACTAACTAAGGAGGAACTGAAAATGAAAAATGCAGACGACACGGCGATCATCAGCGCCGCGCCTAACACCACGGAAGACCTTACTGAGGATGAACGCCGACGCGTTGCCGAACTTACGGAGGGCGTTAATCTGAGCGATACCAACGCGATTATTCAGTTCGGCGTTCCGGCTCAGCAAAATATTTCAGAGTTTTCCGAGGCCGCGCTGAACAGCGTCCGCAGCAAGGATATGGGCGAAGTCGGGAACGCTCTGGCAAACCTTGTCGGAGAGCTTAAAGGGCTGGACATAGACGACGCTCAGAAAAAAAGCCTATTCCGAAACGCGGCGGCTAAGATGACCGCGCTTAAAAACCGTTACAGCAAGGTCGAGACCAACGTAACCGCGATTACCGAAAAACTTGAGGAACACAGCTTGATCCTGCAAAAAGATGTTGCAACCCTGGATATTATGTACGGCAAAAACCTCGAATATTTCAAGGAATTGTCATTGTACGTCATCGCGGGCAAGGAGCGTCTGAAAGCCGCCAAAGAAGCGGAGCTTCCCGCGCTCGAAAACAAAGCGGCGCAAAGCGGACTTCCGGAAGACGCGCAGGCGGTTAATGATTTTGCTAATCAAATTAACCGTTTCGAGAAAAAGTTGCACGACTTGGAGCTTACGCGCACTATTTCCGTTCAGATGGCGCCGCAAATCAGGATGATTCAAAATAACGAAACCGCGCTTATCGAGAAGATACAAACCTCGCTGATTAACACGATTCCGCTGTGGCGCAGTCAGATGGTGCTCGCGCTCGGGCTTGCCAACGCGGAACAAGCGCTTCACGCGCAGCGTAGTGTTACCGACTATACCAATGAACTTCTGCGCAAGAACGCCGAAACGCTCAAAACGGCGACTATCGGCGTAGCGGCGGAGTCGGAGCGCGGCATCGTTGACCTCGAAACCCTTAAATTCACAAACGAGAGGCTTATTTCCACACTTGACGAGGTTCGGCAAATTCAGGCGGAAGGAAGTGAGAAGCGTCGGGAGGCGGCGTCAGAACTTCGGCGAGTCGAAAATGAGCTTAAAGCGAAACTATTGGAGTTCGGAAAATGAGATTTATCAAATCAAGAAGTTTCGCGCTTATAGTTCTGATAGCGGTGATTGCCGCCGCGCTGATTGCGGGGCATATAATTCGCGCGAGCCGCGACAGCGGTATGGGCAGCGCGCAGCTCACCGACTCGCCGCCGGTGAGCTATCCCGTTGTATATGACAACGGCAATTTGCTGTCAAATTCAACGGAGCAAGAGATTCTCTACGTTAACGAAAAATTATACGCTCAAAACGGCGGACAGATTATAGTTGTAACGGACACGCGGCTTCCGAGCGGTTACGCGGATAGTGAGGTTTACTCGCGCTACCTGTTTGAATTGTACGGCGTCAATGGCTTACTTCTGTACTTCACCGAACGCGCCGATAACAGAGTATATCTGTCGTACGGCAATAACGTTGGTCTCAGCGATTACGAGGCAAATTCTCTGCTTGAAAGATACTTCTATCGCGACTACGATTATAAAGACTATAACGGCGCGGTGATGAATATTATTCCGGAGCTTAGCAAGGAGCTTCGCGGCGGTTCGGGCGGCGGGAAGCTGAATGGTTTCAGCGGACTGTTCTTTTCGCTCGGCGGCTTTGCGATTGTTGTTATATTTATAATCTTGCTTTTTGCCGTTCTTATTCTCGCCGCGATAGCGACTACACGGCGCAACGCGTATATTCGCGGTCCGAGATATGTGCGTACCGGTCCGTTCCCGAGTTGGTTTTGGTTCCTGCCGGGTTTCTACAGCGGAAGCCGCTATCGCGCGCCAAGAGTTCGCCGCCCGCCATCGTACCGCCCTAACAGCAGACACGGCGGATCCGGCGGTACGCGTCCGTCGCGCCCGAGCAATTTCGGCGGCGGCGCGGGACGTTCGGGAGGGTTCAGCGGCGGCGCGGGACGTAAGTAGCGGGACAGTATGAAGAAAATAGGAATTGATATTGGCTCCACAACCGTAAAAGTTGTTGTGTCCGATGAAAACGCGAATATTCTCTACCGCAGCTATGAACGCCACTTCAGCGAAACGCGTGAGCGTACCATCAGGTCGCTTCGTAACGCGGCGGAGGCGTTGCCGGAGCTGGTCGGCGAGCGGGTCGAGGTTGCGCTTACGGGTTCCGCGGGTCTCGGTGTGGCTAAATCGGCTAAGCTGCCGTTTGTCCAAGAGGTTTACGCTACCGCGGCGGCAGTAAACCGCTTTTACCCGAACGCGGACGCGGTGATTGAACTCGGCGGCGAGGATGCCAAAATAATTTTCTTCGGCAGCGCGTTAGAGGAACGTATGAACGGCAGCTGCGCCGGTGGTACAGGCGCGTTCATTGACCAGATGGCTACGCTTATGGACATTACGGTCGCCGAGCTTGACACGCTTTCGCTTAATTACGAGAAAATTTATCCAATCGCTTCACGCTGCGGAGTATTTGCCAAGAGCGACATTCAGCCGATTATCAACCAAGGCGGCCGCAAGGAAGATGTGGCGGCATCAATTTACCAAGCGGTAGTTGACCAGACCGTTGGCGGATTGGCTCAAGGCAGGGAACTTAGCGGTACTATCGTGTTCCTCGGCGGTCCCCTGACTTTCTCGCAGGGTCTGCGTACACGTTTTACAGAGACTCTGTGCCTGACTTCGGAGGAAGCCGTATTCCCCGCGAACGCGGAAGTATTCGCCGCGATTGGCGCCGCGTTACGCGCAAGCGAGACGATGGATTTCAGCGAGATACTCACAAGTCTCCGGAACAGCGCGGGCGAAGACCTTTCCGTCGACACACTTGCGCCGCTGTTTGAATCACAAGCGGAATACGACGCGTTTTCCGAGCGTCACGCAAAGGCGAACATAGAAACGGAAGACTTGACCGCATACAGCGGCGGAGCCTTTCTCGGGGTGGATGCCGGAAGCACGACTACCAAAGCCGCGCTGATTACTCCGCAAGGTAAGCTCCTGTATCAATACTATGCCGAAAACAAGGGCAATCCGGTGAAAGTTATTATCGCCGTTCTGACGGAGATTTACGCGCTTATAGGTAATCGTGTGAGCATATTGGGTTCCGCCGTCACGGGCTATGGTGAAGACCTGATTAAAAGCGCGTTCAAATTTGATTACGGCGTTGTCGAAACCGTAGCGCACCTCACGGCGGCAAAGAAGTTTCAGCCTAATGTGGATTTCCTGATTGACATCGGCGGGCAAGATATGAAGTGCTTCAAAATTCGCGGCGGTGCGGTTGACGGTATTCTTCTTAACGAGGCGTGTTCAAGCGGATGCGGGAGCTTTATCAGCTCTTTTGCCAAAGTGTTGGGGTATGATGCCGCAGAGTTCGCGGCACTTGGACTGTTTGCCTCTGCTCCGGCGGATTTGGGTTCGCGCTGTACGGTGTTTATGAACAGCAGCGTAAAGCAGGCGCAAAAGGATGGCGCAAGTGTAAATTCCATATCGGCGGGACTTAGCATCTCGGTTGTGAAGAACGCGATTTATAAGGTAATACGCGCGGCTAACGCTGACGAACTCGGCGAAAACATAGTCGTACAGGGCGGAACATTTTTGAACGACGCTGTGCTTCGCGGGTTCGAGACAGAAATCGGGAGCGAAGTGACGCGTCCTGTAATCGCCGGTCTGATGGGAGCTTACGGAGCCGCGTTATACGCGTCGGAATATCGCGGCGCCGAGAATGTTTCTTCCGCCGTAATTACACCGGAAGAGCTTAGCGCGTTTACCCATACCGCTAAACCCGCCGTGTGCGGCGGCTGTACTAACAAGTGTTCGCTTACGATTAACACGTTCGGCGACGGAAGGCGTTTCATAAGCGGTAACAGATGCGGCAAACCGATTCAGGGCGAGAAAAGCGAGCTTCCGAATATGTTCGCCCGGAAGCTGAAACGGCTTACGCAGCCCGGTTTAACGGCGCGTAAAGCATCGGCGGATCGCGGAAAGATCGGGTTGCCGTTTGGACTTAATATGTTGGAGAATTTGCCATTCTGGCGGGAGTTTTTCACATCGCTCGGATTCGATGTAGTCGTATCCCCCGCGTCAAGCAGAGCGCTTTATCGTGATGGTCAAAAGACGATCCCCAGCGACACCGTCTGCTATCCGGCAAAACTTCTACACGGTCACATTGAATGGCTTGCGCGGGAGCTTGGTGATAATGGCGTCATCTTCTATCCGTGCGGCTCATACAACTTTGACGAGGGGCGCGGCGACAACCACTATAACTGCCCGGTAGTCGCCTATTATCCGGAGCTGCTAAGGGCTAATATGCCTATTTTGCGCGGAATGAGATTTCTGACGCCGTACACGGGTCAGCATCGCCCGAAAGCGTTGGCAAAGCGTCTGAGCGCGCTTATGCGGCAAGAATTTGATATTCCGGAGCGCGAGACAGCTAACGCGGTCAAAGCTGCCTTTGCCGCCTATGAACAATACCGCGGCGATATTGTGTCGGAGGGTAAGCGCTGCGTTGCGGAGGCGCGGGCGAAAGGCGTTCCGATTATCGTGCTTGCGGGGCGTCCGTATCATGTTGACCCTGAAATTTGCCACGGGATTGACGAACTTATTACGTCGCTCGGATTGGCGGTAATCACAGAGGACGCCATATGCGGGTTCGCGGATGGGAAAGAAGCTCGAAGTGTGCTAAATCAGTGGACATTTCAGGCGCGTATGTACGACGCGGCTCGCTATGCGGCGACTCAGCCTGATATGGAGTTTGTGCAGCTTGTCAGCTTCGGATGCGGCACGGACGCGATAACTACGGACGAGCTGCGTGATATTATGGCGGCGCGGGGGCGGCTGTTTACAAGCGTCAAAATCGATGAAATAACAAACCTCGGCGCGGTGAAAATTCGTTTGCGCAGCCTTATAGCGGCACGCAACTCAAGACAGTTGAAAGGTGAGGTGTCGGCGTATGCGGCTTAGTACAATCAGAGAGTTGAGCGCGGGTCCGAATGAGTTTGCCGCGGTTGAGCTTCGCGGGTGGACGCGTTCGCTGCGCGATATGAAAAACTTCGGGTTCATTGAGCTTAACGATGGAAGTTCATTCGGAAACGCGCAAATAGTATTTGACGCGTCGCTTGCGAATTACTCAGAGGTATCCGCGCTGAACATAGGCAGCGCTGTTATAGTTCGCGGCAGCGTTGTACTCACACCCGGCGGCAAGCAGCCGTATGAGGTAAAGGCTTCCGAAATCATCGTCGAAGGCAAGAGCCGGTCGGATTATCCTCTGCAAAAAAAGCGTCATACGGCAGAGTATCTGCGAACAATAGCTCATTTGCGCCCGCGAACAAACCTATTTGGCGCGGCTTTCAGAATCCGCAGCGCCGCGAGTTTCGCGCTGCATAGCTTCTTCAATGAACGCGGATTCGTTATGCTTCACGCTCCGATAATTACAAAGAGCGATGCCGAGGGCGCGGGTCAGATGTTCCGCGTCACAGCGGAGAATTTTGACGGCGAGTTCTTCGGAGGGAAGTCGTCCTTAACGGTCAGCGGACAGCTCGAGGCGGAGACTTTCGCGATGGCGTTCGGCAAAACGTACACGTTCGGTCCGACCTTCCGCGCTGAGGACAGCAACACGCCTCGTCACGCGGCGGAATTCTGGATGTTGGAACCTGAAATCGCGTTTGCGGACATCGGCGATAATATGAAGCTTGCGGAAGACACGTTGAAACACGTCATCAGCTATATATTACGCGAGTGCCGGTCGGAACTGACTTTCCTCAACAATTTCGTTGACAAGGGGTTAATAGACCGCCTGACCGGAGTGGTCGGGTCGGACTTCGGCGTGTGCGAATACGGCGACGCGATCGGTATACTTAAAAACAGCGGCGTAGTGTTCAGATACCCGGTTGAGTGGGGCGCGGATTTGCAAACGGAACATGAGCGGTATCTTACTGAGGAGCATTTTAAGCGTCCGGTATTCATAATTAACTATCCTAAGGAAATCAAGGCGTTTTATATGCGCCTCAATGACGATGGACGCACGGTGGCGGCAATGGATTTGCTGGTGCCGGGTATCGGTGAGATAATCGGGGGCAGTCAGCGCGAGGAACGCCTTGACGTTTTGGAAGCGCGTATGACGGAGATGCATATGGATAAAGAGGCATACCGATGGTACCTTGACCTGCGCCGTTACGGCGGTACGCGTCACGCGGGTTTCGGACTCGGGTTTGAGCGTTTGTTAATGTACCTTACCGGAATAGGCAATATACGCGATGTACTTCCGTATCCGAGAGTTGTCGGTTCGGCGGAATTTTAAGGCTTTGCGTTTAAGATCGGGCAATGAAGCGATATACGCTTTCAAAATAGGCTGACAACTATAAAGTCTGCTAAATAAAAGGAGAATAACACAATGCGCGGCAAAGTTAAGGTTTGGTTATCAAATGACGACGTCGGTTTTTTCGGTCCGGGCGCGCTGAAACTGCTCAAATTCATGGACGAAAAGGCGTCGCTCAAAGCGGCGTGCGCGGAGATGAACCTCAGCTACAGCAAGGGTTGGAAAATCATTCGCAACATTGAGCTGGGATTGAACTGCGCTATACTTACGCGGCAGCAGGGAGGCCGCTACGGCGGCGGATGCTCGCTTACCAACGCCGGCAGGGAGCTAACGCGCAAGTATGAGGAACTTTCAAAGCGGATTAATGAAGTCACTCAGGAGATTTACAAAGAAATTTTCGGTGAAGACTGAACCTCATCAGCGGTGCTTCAGCTTGATTGCGGAAGTTCCCGGCTAACGCGAACTGTAATCGCGCCGAAAAAAAAATCTGAAAATTGAAAAAAATTCTTTACAATTTGATTACAGTATGGTATAGTAAGTGACAATTAAAGTAATCAGAGGGGTCTGTGTGTGAAAATGGTTCGTTCTTATTCCTTTTTTGAATTATAATCTAAATTATGTAAACAATAAATAGGCGATTATTGTTGCAAATGTTTACAAAATTACTGAGGAGGAAATTATCGTGAAACATTACGATATCATAGGCGGAGAAAGGCTTACGGGTAATGTTGACATCAGCGGCACTAAGAATGCGGCTGTTGCGATAATTGCGGCGGCGCTGGCTGTTGACGGGGTTTGCTATATCGACAATATTCCGGAGGTTGGCGATGTTACTACGATTATGGAAATTTTGACATGTCTCGGCGCGTTGATTACCCGTGTTGCGCCGAACGCGTACAGCATTGACTGCCGTGATGTTAAACCTGACGCGGTGGCGCGGGTAGAACTGTACGGCAAATGCAGGGCGTCGTATTATGCGCTTGGCGCGTTGCTCGGCAGATTCGGCGAGGCGATAGTCGCGACTCCGGGCGGATGCGATTTCGGCTACGGTTCAAGCGGGCGTCCGATAGACCAACACATAAAGGGGTTTGAGGCGCTTGGCGCGGATGTTGAGCATTCCGGCGGCTGGATTCGCGCCGTTAACAACGGTAAGAAACTGCGCGGCAACCGAATTTATATGGATGTCGTATCGGTGGGCGCGACGATTAATACGATTCTGGCGGCGGTATTTGCCGAGGGAACGACGATTATTGAAAACGCGGCACTTGAGCCGCATGTGGTTGATTTGGCAAACTTCCTGAATAAGATGGGCGCGGCGGTGCGCGGCGCGGGCAGCAGTACCATCCGCGTTTACGGGGTTGACCGCCTTGTCGGCGGGGATTACAGCATTCTGCCGGATCAAATTGAGGCGGGTACGTATCTGTGTATGGCGGCGGCTACCGGCGGAAAGATTACGGTTCGCAACGTAGTCCCGAGACACTTATACTGTATCACGAGCAAATTAAGCGATATGGGCGTACGCATTGAAGAGAACGGGGATTGCGTTACAGCATCGTCGGCGCGAAAGCGGCTGAGAAGCACAAATGTCAAGACGGCGCCGTATCCGGGATTCCCAACCGATATGCAACCGCAGATAACTACTCTCCTGTGCATTGCGGACGGAACCGGCAAAGTGACCGAAGCGGTCTGGGACAATCGCTTTCAATACCTGGAACAGCTTCAAAATATGGGCGCTATTGTCTCGCAAAGCGGACGTGACGCCGTTATTGAAGGGAGCGCCAAGCTCACCGGAGCGCCGATAATCGCCACGGATTTACGCGCGGGCGCGGCGATGGTCATCGCGGGTCTCGCCGCGGAGGGAGTTACGCGCATCAGCGATGTTTGGGAGATTGAGCGCGGATATGAAGACATCGTCGAGAAACTTCGGCGTTTGGGCGCGAACATTACCATTCATAACGACATCGAAGTGGTAGAGACATCCGATATAGCGGGCGGCGGCAGCAGAGCGGAGGGCGGCGCGGCGTAATGAGGTTCAGGACTTTCAGCAGCGGTTCCGACGGAAATTCCGCTTTGGTATGGCAAAGCGGAACATACATACTCATTGATGCGGGCATCTCTTTGCGGAGGATTACCAAGTCGTTGGCGGAATGTGGAATCACTCCCGATAAACTCTCCGCCGTACTCATTACGCACGAACACCGCGACCACATCGGCGGTCTGGATATGCTGCATAAGCATTACCCCGATATCCCGCTGTATATGTCTTGCGGAACGGCGCGCGCAATAGGGCTTGACGACGCCGAATGTGGATTCAGCGGAACGCTTGTCATCGGTGATCTGCTTGCGGGAGCGTTCGAGACGTCTCACGATTCCGAGCAGTCGTATGGGTTCACTTTTTCGGACGGCAAGCGGAAGTTGGCGTATGCTACTGACCTCGGCAAGGTCACGGCGGCGGTTCAAAATGCTGTACTCGGCGCGCATATGGCGTTTTTGGAAAGCAATCACGACAGCCGTATGCTTCGCTCGGGACCGTACCCATATGCGCTGAAACGCAGGATCGCGGGCGATTCCGGACATCTGTCAAACGATGACGCGGCGGACTTCGCGGCGCTTCTGGCGGCAAACGGCACGGAACAAATCTCCTTGGCCCACCTCAGTCACGAGAATAACGCTCCGCAAATCGCGCTTGATACTGTGGTGTCGCGACTTAACTGCTATGGTTATCGCGATACGGCGGTTGACGTCGCTCCGCGGTGGGATTTAAGCAATATTTACGAGGTTTGAGCTATGGTCAAAATCAACATAATTTGTATCGGGAAAATTAAAGAGGGGTTCTTCGCGGACGCCGCTAAAGAGTACATTAAACGGCTTGAGGCTTATTGCCGGCTGACAATTGAAGAAATCCCGGAGACACGCGTTACGCCTAACGCGCACGAGGGCGACATTGAAGCGGCTCTCGCCAAGGAGGCGGCGGCGTTGGAGCTTCGACTCCCGGGGCGCGGGAAGCAGGGTCTGACTGCCGCGATGTGCGTCGAGGGAAAACAGCTCGGCAGCGAACAATTTTCCAAGTTGCTGAAAACTTGCGAAAGCGTTGGGAAAACTCCCATCTACTTCATCATCGGCGGCTCGAACGGTCTGCACCCGCGCGTTAAGGAACAGGCGGATCTGCTTATATCGGCGTCCGAAATGACTTTCCCGCACCATTTGTTTCGGGTGATGCTGCTGGAGCAAATATACCGTGCCTACAAAATCGCTGAAGGCAGCAAGTATCATAAGTGATTTTGAAACGCTGATATTTTAACGGCGAGATTACTCCTGAAATATTTTTACAAAAAAACGCTTGACACCGCCATTCCGGCGTGGTACAATGCGAATATAAAAATTTTTGCGCACAAAGGAGATTACCCCAAATGGTAAAATTTAACAATAAATTTACCCCCCCCCCCCCCAATTTTCGTCAAATAACGTAAATTTACGCCGATTTATTACGCTCGCGATTGCAACCGCGCTCCTGATAACCCTCGCGCCGAGTTTTACACTCAACCTGACGGCAAAGGCGGAGGATGGCGGTATAGCGATTGACGAACAAAACTTCCCGGACGGGACCTTTCGCTATTACGTTAAAGCCTTTGATACAGACAAAGATGATGTTCTGACAACGGTGGAAATCGCGAAGGTTATAACAATGAATGTTTCTTTAGCATACCTATCTCCCTTATCCGTATCTTCCTTGGTAGGAATTGAACATTTCACCGCGCTTACATATTTGGATTGCAGCGGCAGTCAGCTGACAGCGTTGGATGTGTCAAAAAATGCCGCGCTTACAGTTTTGGATTGCTCCGGCGCCGCTCTGACCAAGTTGGACGTGTCCAACTGCACCATGCTTGCAAGGTTTGGTTGCAGCCACAATCAGCTGAAAGAGTTGGACGTGTCCACTTGTCCCGCGCTTAAATGGTTTAATTGTGACAAAAACGTTCTGACGAAGTTGGACGTGTCAAAAAATGCCGCGCTTACAGTTTTGAATTGCGAGGACAATCAGCTGAAAGAGTTGGACGTATCCGGGCTTGACAAACTTTATTTGCTGTATTGCCAAAACAATGAACTGACAACGCTGAATCTGTCCGGTTGCATATCGTTTACAAATTTAAATTGCTCCAACAATAACCTGACCGAGCTGGACTTGCCCGTGCCTGATCAGTATAGTTTTGTGCGGTTGGAGGCGACCGGCAATAACCTGACATATGTAGATTTGTCGAACTATTCCGTGACAGGGTATGCCTCGTTGTTATTAGGTTCCCAGGTCGTGCCGGTTACGCTTACCAATGACGGCAAAGGAACGTACTCGGCGTCGATCAGAATAGGCGAGCTTACAGATGATCCGCCGGAGGGCGCGGCGTATACACTCGTCGAGGGCGAACCGATGGGAACGCTCATGGTTACCGACACCTCAAT
>JAITKN010000054.1 GCA_031278415.1 Oscillospiraceae bacterium | reverse complement strand
CACGTTACAATTATCATACGCGCTTCTTTGCGGCTTGCGGGTTAAATCTTTACACTTACCCTTTTCGAGCTTTCCGAATTGCGTTAACCGAATCGCAACCGGCGCTGCGGAGGGTTACTGAGCAGGTTCTGTTATCATTATTGCCTATGAGAGTGAATTTAATACTTATGAATAATTTGCCAAGAGAGTTCAAATTTTCCAAGAGACTCGGTCAAAACTTCCTTGTCGATAAAAGCGTACCGCGCCGCATAGTCAGCATGAGCGATACGGACGGCAAAAACGTTTTGGAAATAGGTCCCGGCGCGGGCGCGCTGACACTTGAGCTTGCCAAAAGCGCGGGCAAAGTACTTGCGCTTGAGGTCGATCCGTTGCTGATCGCCCCGCTGACGGAGATGTTCGCGTCATACCCGAATGTGCGCATTGAGCATACGGACGCGCTCAAAAGCGATATTGTCTCCCTTTGCGATGAATATTTCGGCGCGGACGCGGATGTGGAGACGCGAGCCAATCTTCCGTACTCGATTACGTCACCGATTCTTGTAAAACTGCTGGAATCCGGACGATTCCGCAGCGTCGCCGTTATGGTTCAGCTTGAAGTTGCGGAACGCGTCACGGCGGTCGCGGGTTCGCCGGCATATGGAGCGTTCAGCGTATTCTGCCAATATCACACAGATGCCGAACTTCTGTTCACGGTGCCGCCGGACGCGTTCTACCCGCGCCCGAAAGTCACAAGCGCGGTAGTTCAAATGATCCGCAAAACTTCTGAGTTCGCGGATGTGGAAAAGGAGCTTTTCCGCCTGGTAAAACTCGCGTTTGCGCAAAGGCGCAAGACGATCGTCAATGCCGTCTCCGCCGCGTATGAAAAGGAGCGCGTACATAACGCGCTTCGCAAGTTAAATTTCCCGGCTGATATTCGCGGCGAGCGTCTTAGTGTAGGCAACTTTGCCGCGCTTGCGCGTGAGCTGAAATCGACTTAGTTCCGACTCAGCGGCAATGTGCAATATGACGTAATTTTGCAAAAACACCTAATTTCTACTATTATTGTATAAATTGGTAAGCAGTTTGCACAATATTTTGCCGCCTGAAATTCAAATATTTGGAGAAACTTCAGAAAAATTTTTACCGTATTGACAAACGAATTTTGTTAGAGTATACTAATTATTGGTTAGGAACTTTTAACCCGTTGGCTAATCCGCGGGCTTTGGCGGCGCGGAGTAATTTAGCGGACGGGGATGCATAATAACAATTATGAGCGTACAGCTCAAAAAACTATTGCGGGGTGACTTATTTGTACGAAATTCACGAAACTGTTGAGACTACTCTGGCGAGGCATTGCGCTCCGGTTTTGCTCGGGAGAAAACCTGCGTCATTATTCGGCAAGCCGGAGTGGTGGGACTGCGAGGCAATGGACAAACAGTCGATAGGCAATGTTCGGCTCTGCGTACTGCATATGCCGGTTAAGCGTCCGCTGATTTTCGCGTATCAGCCGAAGCTCTTGTCGGATATGTTGAAAATATCCGCCGTTCGGAATACGCTGCGTAGTATGGGTTACTCCGGTACCGACTTGGATACGCTGCTGCGCCAGCTAAAGCAGAAATTCCTTGTCAGCAGCGTATTCCCGCACGAGGTAGGGCTTTTTCTCGGATATCCGCCGGAAGATGTGGTCGCTTTTATACAGCACAAAGGGCAGCATTGTAAACTGTGCGGCATGTGGAAAGTCTATCATAACGCGGAGAACGCCGCACGCTTGTTTGCCGAATATAAGCGGTGCGATTACGCCTTAGCGAGGCATATCAAAAACGGCGGTACAATTTATGACAGTAACCTGACCGCTTTACTGGCGGGTTAAAATTTTTATTTATCGTGGAGGTATTAACCATGAAAACGGCAATTATCTATTGGAGCGGAACCGGAAACACAGAGGCAATGGCTAAGGCTATTGAGCGCGGACTTAAAGAAGGCGGCACGGACACCGCTGTCTTTGAGGTCGACAAAACGAATGCCGGCATTGCGGAGCAATACGACAAATTCGCGTTCGGATGCCCGTCAATGGGCAGCGAGGTGTTGGAAGAGGACTCATTTGAGCCGTTCTTCGCGGCTGTTGAGGGCAAACTGAGCGGCAAGAAAGTCGCTTTGTTCGGTTCCTATGGCTGGGGAGACGGCGAGTGGATGCGCGACTGGCAAGCGCGTACAAGCAAGACCGGCGCCGTATTGTTCGAGCAAGGTTTAACCCAGCAAGAAGCGCCCGACGAAGCGCTTTGCGCGGAGTTCGGAAAGCGCTTCGCCGCGTTTTAGCGGACATATACCGCAACGCGCCGGTAAATAAAAATTTTTACCGGCGCGGGTATGCTGTAATGGGTGTACCGTAAAAAATATTTCAAATGCTTAAATTTATTTTTGGAGGGGACAATGAAAAAATTAATTACACTAACTCTCGCGCTTGCCCTGCTATGCGGACTTCTTACGGGATGCGGGAAATCTGACGCGCCGGATGCCGAAGTTGACGCGTTCCTGAACAGCATAAGCGCTGAATATGAGGAACTGTTTCCTGTGCTTACAGACACGGCGTATGACGAATATTGGGCGGAGGAAGTTTCTGAATTTGCGGATAGCGAATACGTTGACAGTTATGTAACGGTTCTGAAATCCGCTTGCACAGGTTCGCTTTACGGCGCGGCGGCCGTCGAAGCGTATACAAATCCCGAAGAAGCGCAGTTTAATTGCTACTTCATCAATGGCATTGACCTTTTGACGGTGGACGGCAATACTATTTCCGGCACATTGGACGGGGAAGACGTCTTCTCGTACACCTACGCCTATCAGGAAGAAAGAAATATTGACGGACTTGCTGACACGCGTGTTTATAAAACCGACGACAGCGGCGCGGGCGAGTTTACATATTTCCTGTTCCTTGAGGATACGCCGGACACGACCTATCATATCGAATTCCGATACGGAAGCGACTTAGACGAGCTTTCGAGCCTTATGGACGGCGAATATGCCTACTGGCTTGCCGCGGGAATTCCTACAGACAGCGACCCGGATTTCGTAAAATCATGCATCAGTTTGTTTGTCGAGGAAAATCTTGGCGGAGAGGCGGATGCGGAAGATACGTCAACTTCGGACAAAACCGAGTACCCAATCGTCATTACTCACGCGTTTGGTGAAACTGTCATAACCGAAAAGCCGGAGCGAGTGGCGACAATCTCTTGGGGAAATCAAGATGTGCCCCTTGCTTTGGGAGTAGTACCCGTGGGCTTCTCCGAAGCTAATTACGGGGTTATTGACGGCGGCAAGCTGCTGCCGTGGACGAAAGAGAAAATCGCCGAGTTAGGCGCGTCGGAATCGGATTATGCCATTTTTGCGGACACTGATGGTCACGACTTTGAGGCTATCAGCGCGGTTAACCCTGACGTTATTTTAGCCGCGTCGTCCGGCATAACGCAGGAAGAATACGACATACTCAGCGCGATAGCCCCTACCGTGGCATATCCGTCGCTTCCGTGGCAGACACTATGGCGCGATCAGATTATTATTGACGCCGAGGCTATGGGAATGAAAGCCGAGGGCGAGGCGCTTGTGGCGGAGCTTGACGCGCTGCTCGCGGCGACAGTAGCGCAGTATCCTCAGTTATCGGACAAGACCGCGGCGTTCATTTACTTCTCACCAACCGACCTCAGCACATTCTCGATTTATGCGCCGGGCGATCCGCGCTGCGCGTACCTTGCGGACTTAGGACTAACGATTCCGCCGAGCATTATTGATATGGCATCAACCTCGGATTCGTTCTACCTGCAATTAAGCTCGGAGAACGCCGACATCCTTTCGGACGTTGACATCATTCTTACTTGGGGCAGCGCCGGCGACGACGACTTAGTAAAGGCTTTGCAGTCCGACCCGTTGCTGAGCTTGATTCCCGCAATTAAAAACGGAGCAATTGTTATGCTTGAAGAGGGTCCTATAGCGGCAGGTCAAACGCCGACCGCGCTTTCACTTCCGTGGTGCCTTGACGAGTACATAGGACTTATTGCCGAAGCCGCGGAAAAAGCGGAATGACAAACATACGGACTGACGCGGCGCGTAATCGCGTACAGCCGAAGTTAAGGCGCAGGGCAATTATCGCCGTTGTGTGCGTATGCGCTTTATGTGTCGGTATAGTATGTTCAATTGTACTCGGTTCACGCAAGGTCAGTTTCAGCGACGTTTCCGGCGCGTTCTTTCACGCCGCGCCGGAAACGATTGGGGAAGCCGTTGTTCAGAAGCGCATAGTCAGAACGGTTTTCGGAATTCTTGCCGGAGCGTCCCTTGGGATGTCCGGCGCGCTTATGCAAGCGATTACGCGTAATCCGCTCGCGGATCCGGGCATTTTGGGAGTTAACACGGGCGCGGCGTTGTTTGTCGTCGCCGGAATTGCGTTCCTTGGCATCAGTTCTCCGTATCAATACATCGCGCTCGCGCTGTGCGGCTCTTTTGTGAGCGCGGTATTTGTATACGCTGTAGGCTCAATAGGCGGCAAAGGCGCTACGCCGATAAAACTCGCGCTTGCCGGCGCGGCGACAAGCGCCGTACTCTCGTCACTTGTCAGCGCGATTATGCTGCCGCGAACCGCGGTTATGGACGCGTTCCGATTTTGGCAGGTCGGCGGGATAGGCGGCACCACTTGGAATAATATGAGGGCGATGGCTCCGTTTTTAATAGGCGGGGCAACGCTCGGTATTTGTTCGGCGTCATCACTAAACGCGCTGGCGCTTGGCGACGATGTCGCCGCGGGGCTGGGCGTGAGAGTTGGTCGGGCAAGGGTGATTGGCGCGGCGGCAGGTGTAATTCTGTGCGGAGCGACCACCGCGCTGGCGGGTCCGATCTCCTTCTTGGGATTGCTGACACCTCACCTTGTCAGACTTGCCGTAGGCATTGACCAACGTTGGGTTATATCGCTTTCGGCAATCGGCGGCGCGATTGTTCTTATATTCTCGGATGTCGTCGGGCGGCTTGTCGGAAGCCCGGGAGAACTTGAGGCAGGTATTGTAACAGCATTCATCGGAGCGCCGGTGCTTATTGTCGTCGCCGCGCGATCAAAGGCGCACGAAATATGACGACGCTTACACTTATCGAAGAAGAGCGCAAGCGGGCGTTTCGGCATAATGCAGTTGTGCATACGGCACTTTTCGCGGCGGTGATTACATTTTGTCTGCTTGAAATGTCGCTTGGAGAAAACCGATATCCGATCAGCGTTATATTGCGGGTATTGTCCGGAGAGCAAATTGAGGGCGCGTCATTCGTAATAGGAGATTTGCGGCTGCCGCGTATGCTGGCCGGTCTGTTAGTAGGCTCGGCGTTCGGAGTTTCAGGCGCGGTGTTTCAGTCAATGCTTAGAAATCCGCTTGCAAGCCCTGATATCATCGGGGTATCATCAGGCTCGACCGCGGCGGCGGTCTTCTGCATACTCGTCTTAAGGCGGAGCGGTACGTCTGTATCGCTTGCGGCAATAATCGCCGGGATCGCGTCCGCCGCGTTGATATACGCGCTGTCACGCGGCGGGAAGTTTTCAGGCGGGCGGCTAATTCTCGTCGGAATCGGAGTCGGAGCGATATTCAATTCGATTGTGTCATATCTGTTGCTCAGGGCAAATCAGTACGACGTACCCGGCGCGATGCGTTGGATTTCCGGAAGTCTGAACGGCGTAGTTAAAGCGGAGATAATGCCGTCGGCAGTCGCCGCGGTAATTTTATTCCCTATGATTTTGTTTGCCGAAAAACGCCTGAAAATCATAGAACTCGGAGAGGACATAGCAACCGCGCTCGGAATGCGCGCCAATCGGACGCGCTTATTTCTGGTTATCAGCACCGTATGTCTGATCGCTATTTCCACATCGGTAACCGGACCGGTAGCTTTTGTGGCGTTCTTGTCCGGCCCTATATCCAAGCGTATGACAGGGCGCGGCGCTCCGTCTTTGCCGGCGGCGGCGCTTACAGGCGCGGCATTAACAATGGGTTCGGATTTAGTAGGACAGTTCGCGTTTGGAACGCGCTTTCCGGTAGGAGTAATAACCGGGATTATCGGCGCTCCGTACCTGCTGTTTCTGCTTATAAAGATAAATAAATCGGGAGGCTCAGCATAGCGATGCCACACATACTGTCCGCGACAAAACTTACTGCCGGTTACGGCGGAAAAGAAGTTGTACACGAAACTGACCTACTGCTGCCGAGCGGGCAAATCAGCGTCATAATCGGCGCGAACGCTTGCGGCAAGTCCACACTGCTGAAGACACTCGCACGACTGCTCCCGCCATTGTCAGGCGATGTTACGCTTGACGGAACATCGATCAGGAAAATCGCGCCGAAGCAGCTTGCCAGAACGCTGGGAATCCTGCCGCAGTCCCCCATAGCGCCGGAGGGAATATCGGTGTCTGATTTAGTCGGGCGCGGCAGATACCCGTACCACAGCTTTTTACATGGAGCGGGGCGCCGCGATAACGAAGCCGTCGCGGAAGCTCTTGACCTTATGGGTATCGCGGAATTTGCGGGTCATAACATAGATGAACTCTCCGGCGGTCAGCGTCAGCGTGTCTGGATCGCGATGGCTTTGGCTCAGCAAACCGATATTCTCTTGCTGGACGAACCTACAACCTTCCTTGACGTTGCGCATCAAATCGAGATACTGGACTTGCTTACTGACATAAACAAAAGGCACGGCTCTACGATCGTTATGGTATTACACGACGTCAACTTAGCCGCTCGATATGCCGACTATATTTTCGCGCTTCGCGACGGTATCCTTATAGCCGAGGGATATCCGCGCGAGGTAATCACCGCGGAACGGGTACGCGACGTGTTCGGGCTCGACTGCGCCGTGACGGTTGACCCGGTTTCGGGTTCGCCCCTCATATCGCCCAAAGGTCGGCACCACACCGGAACGATGCCGCGTTAAGCTTTAGCCGTTCGCGTTGCGGACGTGTAATAACACCGGCTTTGTGCCGACGATTCAGCGACGCGGAATCGGGCAAAGAGAGTGTCCGATTCCGCGTCGCTGTCTTTTTATTGTGCTAATCGCGAATGTCTGTTAAAACGCGTGTTCGTTGCGTGAAATGACATCGTTCTGCATAGCGGTGGTCATCTCCACGAAGTAGGCGGAGTATCCCGCGATGCGCACAACAAGGTTGAGATATTTGTCCGGCTCCGCCTGAGCTTTACGAAGGATAGCGGAATCCACAACATTGTACTGGCACTCCATTCCGCCGTCGTCGAAGAACGCTTTGGTCATATCGCGCAACTTAATCACACCATCCTGACCCGACAGCGAAGTCGGATGAATCCGCAGATTTACCGCCATTCCGTCCATAAACCGTGAGTTATCCCACGCGGTCGTCGAAGTGAATACTGATGTCGGTCCGTTGATGTCGCGACCCTGAACGGGACTCATAGCGTCCGCTATCGGTGTGCCCGTCTTGCGACCGTCAGGCGTAGCCCACGTCAGTTCGCCTTGCGGGACGTGATCCGCCGCGCCGTACATTCCGCCCTTGTATACTGAACAGCGCTGATTGGAAAATTCTTTGCACAACGTGTAATAAAGATCGACTACCCATTTCAGCTCCATATCGGCGTATGGATCGGCATTGCCATAGTGCGGCACTTCGGAGATAATCCGCTGGCGAAGCGGCTCATAGCCCTCCCAATCAGCAAGGATCGCGTCAAGCAACTCTTTACCGCTAACGATTTTTCTGTCAAAAACCATATACTTGATCGCCGTCAGACTGTCGCCGACTGTCGCCAGACCCGTAGCCGTACCGCCGTAGGAGTTGTACTTTGCGCCGCCTGCCGACACGTCCATTCCCTTTTCCATACAGCCCGTAGTGGAGATCGATAAGTTCGGGAACGGGAACAGTCTCGCCTGCTCGTACTCGGCGTAGTTGTTCAGAGTCGCGCTCCACGTCAGCATCCATCGCGCTAATTTCTCAACCGCCGCGCGAACTTCCTCGATTGACTGCATATCATACAAGTACCCCGAACGGACGTGTTCGGGCGCTTGCGCTCCGTTCATCGGGTTTATGCCGTTGTTGATTGCCATCGTTATGACAATCGACCAGTAAATGCCGTTGTGCGACATCGCCGTACCATTCGGCGCCGGATAGTCGTTGCCCGAGCCGACAATCTCCTGACAACCGATCAGACTGTAATCTCTCGCGTCTTCAAGCGAGAACCCAAGCTCTTTCATCAGTCCGGGGATAATCACCTCATCATTCTGGAACAGCGGCAACCCGCCCACTTGCTTTGACGTTTCCAACGCGCACTCCCATATGTCAGGCGGCGAATGCTTGTGTATACGCAACGAAACCGTAGGCTCGTGCAGCTTCAGCCGCGCAATCGTTTCCAGAACCATATACGACACCGGGTTTGTTGCGTCCTCGCCGGTTTCCGGTATAAGTCCGCCGACTGTCGTATGCTGACCGATATGCCCGATTCCCGCGGTCTGAGCCATCTTGCCGAATCCGCCCTCGTTGAACGTATTCAGCTTGAGGAAGAACGCGTCAACGAGTTCTTGCGCATCGTCAAGCGTGAGAACGCCCGCGTCGAGATCTTTCTTCAGGTACGGCCATACGGTTTGGTCAAACCGTCCCATAGACGTTACGCCCGGTCCGTTATCGACCATCAGGAATAGGTGGTACAGCAAATACAGTTGGCACGCTTCCCAGAAGTTGCGCGGCGTGTTGGTCGAAATCCACTCCAGCCCGTCCGCCATCTTTGCAAGCTCCGCCTTACGTTCGGGAGACGCTGCCTCGCTGACCTTAGCTCTCGCGAGATCCGCGTAGCGCTTCACGAGCGTAATCGCGCCGTCGCATGCGATTACAGCAGCCTTGTAAAATACGTACTTGCGCATATCATCGCCCATAATGCGCCCCTCGCGTTCGTCAAGCCAATCCTGCGCCTGCTTCCGAATCGCGCCGTAACCCTGTTTCAGGATGTTCTGGAACCCCGGCGTCAAGTGTCCCGGCGGCAACAGCGCGCCCGGGCGCCCGGGAATTCCGTAGTCGCTGGCTTGCAGCTTGATGAACGCGTCCGCGCCGTCGGGCAGCCATTCGCCGCCGCCCATCCAACCTCCGCCGCCCGAACTCATCTGCTTGAGCGTAAGATCGCGCAGCTTCTTCAGCTCCTCCGGCGAGATTGCCAGCTTCTGGCGCGAATACAGCGGATCGTCCTCCGGAGCGTGATGCAACCCGTCCTCTCGGATCGGCCATGTATTCTCAATGTCGACCATCAGCCACATCGCGCCGCTGCCGCCGCAAAAGTTGCTGTTGCCGAGGTTCGCGGCGAAGTAGTCGTCGTCCTCGATGCGCAGCGGCATATTCTCAATGACGTACAGCGACTGCGACGGTTTCTGAATCAGCGGCGTCACGCCGTTAAACTTCGCCGCCGCATCCATCTTGATCCGCGTCTTTTCCGAGTCCGCTATAATCGTAGTGTTGCGGATCTTCTCTCGCATATTCCAAATGCGGTCTGTGTAGGGTTTGAACCGGTACATAGTGATGTCCCTCCGAATCATATTTTTTTTCTTGCCGTCATTATAACACATCTCCGGCACGTTTGCAAGCCCGAATTTACGCGGTCGGAAATCATTTTCACGCGGCTAATTATCGCATTTAGCTAGCTAACTGTCGCAGTTATGTAGCTAACTGCCGCAGTTATGTAGCTAACTGCCGCATTTAGCTAGCTTTTTGTCGCATAAAGCTAGCTTTTTGTCGCTTGCAGCTAGCTTTTTGTCGCTTGCAGCTAGCTTTTTGTCGCTTGCAGCTAGCTTTTTGT